>CAZDNQ010000703.1:0-2838 GCA_964506605.1 uncultured Victivallis sp.
ATGCGTTTTTCAATTTCCTCAATCGTAGGCCCGGCTGGCTCACAGGAGTTGTTTTTGGACCATGGGTGCATTTGGATCTGGCTGAATTCAGGGCCAAGGTCCCGTCCTGTTTTCCCATCCGATATTATCCAGACATCACACACACGCGGCACTGCCAGTATCCGGTTCCGGACTGGGATCTTGCGTTCGCACTTACCCAGGGGCGCGAGCCAACCTGTCCGCGTCCCGAGGGAATGGCGAAGATCCTGCGGCAGCTCCAGCCGCACACGATCGGAGTGATCTCATATTCAGAAGGCTGCCATGACGACGTGAACAAGGCCGTATGGTCGGCCCTTTCCTGGGATCCCGATGCACCTCTTATAGATGTTCTCCGTGATTATTCCAGGTTTTTCATAGGTGCTGAATTCACCGACCAGTTTGCACAGGGCTTGCTGGCGCTTGAACGCAACTGGCAAGGCCCTCTCCTTGTCAACGAAGGCGTCTATTCCACATTGCAGTCATTCCAGTCCATGGAACAGGCGGCCGATCCCCATCTGCTTAAGAACTGGCGATTCCTCCAGCCTCTGTTCCGTGCATATTGCGATGCATACACCCGGCTTCGGCTGATCAATGAGACAGCGCTGGAGGAACAGGCTCTTGACGCATTGCGCGAGGCGGAGTTCAAAGGCGCAAGCACGGCGATGGATGAGGCGGAACGGATCCTTGACCGGGCCGTTACCGCTCCGGTAGGCCGTGCCTGGCGGACGCGCATCTTCCAGCTGGCCGAGGCTCTCTACCAGACGATTCATCACAAGCTCAGCGTTTCCCTGTACCATGCCCAGCATACTGGCCGCGGAGCCCATCTCGATTCGCTCGACTGGCCACTCAACAACCGCCTGTGGCTCAAGTCCAGATTCGCGGTAATCCGCCTGATCTCGAAGGAGCCAGAACGCCTGGAACACCTTGCTGGAATACTTGACTGGACCAATCCCGGGCCTGGCGGATTCTATGACAACCTGGGCTCCTTGCCGGTTTCCCCTCGCGTGGAACGCGGCACAGGCGCGGCAGAAGATCCGTCATTTGTGCGCTCCTCCCTGGTCAGCTACCTGTATCTGACGCAGGAGCCTCTGGCCTGCCGTACCAGCTGGATGACCTGCGTGTTGTCCCTGAATGGCGCACCTCTCAAGATCCATTACGACAACCTTGATCCTCTCGCGGAGTATGAGATCCGTATTGTCTATTCGCAGTCGGAGTATAAGGGCCGTGTGCGCCTTCTCGCCAACGACACGCATCAAATACATGACTACATTGTGAAACCGGATCCGATGGAACCATTGATATTCGACATTCCTGGAGAGGCGATCCTCACCGGACATCTATTGCTTTCATGGAATTCTGAAAAGGAAGGAAATGAAGGATACGGCTGTGCGGTGGCGGAGCTTTGGTTGATGAGAAAGGATCGCAGATCACTTGACCTTCAGGCGGAAGAAAAGTGGCGATTTGCACACTAGCCCAATCTCAAGGCTTTTATCACATCCAGTGAACAGACCGGGAAAGGTAACAAAATTACAGGCAATTGAATATTCTCTATATAGGCATGCGGGCCGGGCATATCTATAATAGAACAATGTGATAAACCATCATCTGGAGCACCTCATATGAAAACTGAAAATGCGATCATGGCCAACACGATTCTTGCCAGCTGTATTTTTTCAGCCGCTTTATTTCTATGTTCGACGGGAATTGCCGCGGATCTCGACAAGAACAAGAAGGATGGCGACAAGAAAAAGGAACAAGGAAAGCCCTACGGAGAAGCTGTCTTTCCTGCGGAAGGCAGGATTAATCTGGAGGAAGGGACCGTTGAAGCCTGGGTCGCCCTAGATTATTCGGCGGGTGCCACAGTGATTCAGGACAAGTCCAACATAATTCCCATGATATTCTTTGAGCTATGCCAGAAGACAGGGCTTGAAAAGGATAAAAACAACTCCGACAACTATGCGGGGACTTCCCTCAGGATGAGGGTTGCGACATTTCAAAACAGGAGAATGGTAAATTATCTGTCTTACAATAGCAGCCTTTTCAATTATGAGGCGGTAAACCCGAACGCCAAGGCGATGCGTTATGATCTTGAAGATTTCAACTGGAAGGAGAATGAATGGTATTTCATCGCGGCATCCTGGAAAAAGACAGAAGAGGGATATGATGTCTTCATATATGTCAATGGGAAAAAGAAGGAGACGTCGTTTGAGAAGTCGGCATCCGTCCAAATCCCGAAGACGCTGAAGGACCACCTGATATACATTGGAAGCTCAACTACGGCCATGGGGGCCGTGGAAACCCTGAGAATCTCAGGAAAAGTCAGGACCGGTGAGGAGATTGAAGCCAGCATGAAGAATGGGCTCTCCAAGGATGATTCGACGCTTTTCCTTTTCGACGCATCAACTCTGACGTCCATGAAAAAGATACATCAGGAGGAGTTTAAGAATGACACGCAGGTGCCGCCGAAGGGACTGTTCGTCGGACCGTGCAGGATCATCAAGGGGAAGTTCGGCAAGGCCGTCCAGTTCCATGATTAAGACACGCAAGGTAACAATTTTATAGGTAATTGAACATTCTTGATATATGCATGAGACGCAGCCTGGGATATAATTAAATGCAAGATAAGATTGGCATGTCGGAATGTTGAACAGTCACAGGGAGGCTTGTGGAAGAAATGAAAAAGGAAACAAAATATAAATTATCTTTCACCCTCATCGAACTCTTGGTCGTAATTGCGATCATCGCAATCCTCGCGGCAATGCTGCTGCCGTCGCTGAAAATGGCGAAGGACCGGGCAAAGCAGGCCGTCTGCGTTTCGAA
>CAZDNQ010000704.1:0-2835 GCA_964506605.1 uncultured Victivallis sp.
CCCGAATTCAAGAGGAACGTGCTGGAGGTAATGAGGCAGCCGCTTGAAAACGGCGCTGTCACCGTGTCACGCGCATCCGGCTCGTTTGTGTTTCCGGCGAGGATCATGCTGATTGCGGCGATGAACCCATGCCCCTGCGGCCACTACGGGAACCACCAGAGGGTCTGCAGGTGCACGCCGCCGCAGATACAGCGCTACAGGAGCAAGATATCAGGACCGCTGCTTGACAGGATAGACATCCATGTCGAGCTCCTGCCGTTGAGCGACGATGAGATGCTGAAGGCTCCTTCCGGCGAAGCTTCCTGCGAAGTCCGCAAAAGGGTCTCGAATGCGAGAAAGGCCCAGCAGGCGCGTTTTGAAGATTCGGGGATATATTGTAATTCGCAGATGGAGCAGTCACAGCTCCAGGAACACTGCTCGCTCGACAAGGAGAGCCAGAACTACCTGAGGCATTCGATAAAGGAGCTTCAGCTGAGCGCAAGGGCATATGACAAGATTCTGCGTGTTGCCAGGACAATTGCGGATCTGGACTCTTCAGAAAACATAAAACAGGACTATATTTTCGAAGCCGTACAATATCGCACCCTCGACAAGCGTCTATGGTAGGCAAAAGGAAGAAGTTCAAAAGTTCCGGGGCGTGCCAGAACCATGCGAGCGGATGATAGGCGGAATATCAAATCAAAAACTGGAAATCAGATAACAAGGAAGTGACGGGCAGCATTATGAAGACTTTATTTAAAATGGCCGCTACGGTTTCAGCGCTGGCGCTAATTGTCCAGACGGGCTGTTCTTCAATATTCCCGCTGGGCAGGAAGGTGGATCAATCAAAACAGGAAAAGATCGATCCAGCACTGTTCAACAAGGAGATTTTCGGGGAGGAGGTCAGCAAGCCCATCAATGCCGGATATCTCATATACAAGGGGCGCTACATACCGCCACCGTATGTCATAAAGCGCGACGGGCTATCGCTCTTCATCAACAACGTGATGGTGATCGGACCTGAAAAGTGGAAGAACCGGACGAAGAAGGACTTTGACGCCCCTCCTACGCCGCCTGACATCAGCATGTGGTGCAAGTCGGCCATCATCACTGAATATATCGACGAGACATTCAAATATTACGAGGCTCTCTACAAGAAACCCAATCCTCCCCAGGACAAGACGCTGCTGAAGGCGATTGCCGATCATATCAAGAAGGCTCCGAACGTAAAGGATGCGGTCCCTGACGAGGAAAGGCAGATCATCAAGATTAGCCTGTACGATCTGTCGAACTTCAACGTCAGCAGCAGCAGCGTCTTCGGGGAGAACGCAATGCAGATCACGGAGGATTCGCTCCGGGAGTCGTACCACAGGGCGTTTGAGAAGCATGTGGCGGATTTCAAGTCCAACAAGATAGTCTACAGGGGCATAGCGATCAGCGAAATAGAGTGGAGGGAGACCACGAAGAACTTCTACGACGCCGTCAAAATACTTAATTCCGACTCCTGGCAGATGACTAAGAGGAGCAAGCTTGGAGATCTTGATTTCGGCAGCGAAAAGATCATCAAGGACCTGGTTCCTGTATACCAGTATTCACGTGAGCTGGAAAAGAGGCTATACGATGAATATGTCAAGGAGCTTGATGGCCTTAACAAGTCTGAAGTCGTCACGCCCTTCGACAAATTCAGATAGAGCAGCTGCCCCGACAGGCGCAGCGGGCCAGACGACTGAGACCAGTCGGGACATGCTTCTTTTCCGGATATGGCTGCTTGAATTTTGCCCTTCATGGTGTATTTTCAAATGAAGGGTTCAATCGACGGACTTGACGTTTGCACGAATCCAACGCCGGAACGGAAAATAGGGGGCTTCCAGCGGTGGAACAAGCCAAGATGACTTGCTATACTCCTGCAGCCACCCAGCCCGCCTTAATGCAAGGAGTAAAAAATGAATATCCTACTGGTCTATCCTGAATTTCCGGACACTTTCTGGAGTTTCAAGCATGCGCTGAAATTCGTAAGGAAGAAGGCCTCGTTCCCCCCGCTGGGACTTCTGACCGTGGCGTCAATGCTGCCTGAAGGCTGGAACACGCGGCTTGTCGACATGAATACCGAAAGGATTTCCAAGGCAAACCTGAAGTGGGCCGATCTGGTGTTCATCAGCGGCATGATCGTACAGAAGGAATCGGCCATGCAGGCAGTAAGGATCTGCAAGGACGCCGGACTCAGGATTATCGCCGGAGGTCCTCTTTTCATGAGCGAACACGGGGATTTTACGGATGTCGACTGCTTTGTCCTGAATGAGGCCGAAACAACCCTGCCTATGTTCCTGGAGGATTTCAAACACGGGACAATGAAGAGATTCTACACCTCAACAGAGTTCCCAGACATCACTCAGACACCACTTCCGAAATGGGATCTGGTGAAGGTGAAGAATTACGTGACCATGAACATTCAGTATTCCAGGGGATGCCCGTTCAACTGCGAGTTCTGCAATGTGACTTCCCTCTTCGGCCACAGGTGCAGGACAAAGAGTACCAGCCAGGTGATTGCCGAACTCGACCGGATATACGCGCTTGGCTGGCGGGCCGGAATTTTCTTTGTCGATGACAACTTCATCGGCAACAAGATGAAACTCAAGACGGATCTCCTGCCGGCGCTTATCAACTGGCAGAAAGGCAAGGAGGGAGTAACATTCCTTACCGAGGCCTCGATAAACCTCGCCGACGACGATGAGCTTATGAAGCTGATGGCGGACGCCGGCTTCGACATGGTCTTCATAGGGATAGAGACACCTGATGACAGCAGCCTTGCCGAATGCAGCAAGAAGCAGAACAGGAACAGGGACATGATCGGCGACA
>CAZDNQ010000705.1:0-2820 GCA_964506605.1 uncultured Victivallis sp.
TTCGGGAAGGTGTGCGGGCGGAACATGTTCAGGACTACGTGCCTGATGTCCTTCTCTATCCTCGGGTGGTATTTCCAGAGGTGCGTGTCGTCGGCCTTGTCCAACGCGGCGATGACGAACGGGAAAGCCATGGACGCAACCGCCAGAGAGAGGCTGTTCCTGTAGTTTCCGTTGTCGACGCGGGCGTTGCGGAGCTCGAGGATCCTGAACATGTCGGCGCATTCCTGCGTGTTCCAGTTGTGATGGATGTGCGGCAGGAAGTATGAGAGGAAATTGTATTCGAAGAGAATCTTCAGGATCTTGTCGGAGCTTGTCTTCTTCAATATTTTCTCGAGCTCTAGGCTGAGGCGCGAATGCGAGCAGGTGGCTATGAGCGGCAGCTTCTCGATCAGCGCCTTTTCGGTTTCGAGCGATATCCTGAAGCCGTACTGGCCGACCAGCTTGAGCGCGCGCAGTATCCTCACCGGATCCTCGGTGAACCTTTCAGCGGGATCCCCGATCATCCTCACGACACCGGCCTCAAGGTCGGCCATGCCCTGTCCGCAATGGTCGACTATCTGGTTCTTCACCGGATCGTAGAATATGGCGTTTATCGTGAAATCCCTGCGGAACGCATCCTCATATGAAGTGCCGAACGAGTTGTCGTGGAACATCAGCTTGGTCCCCGGAGTAGCCACCGGCTCGAGCCTCTCCGGCTTCCTGCGGAACGTGCTGATCTCGACGATGTCGTGCCCGTGGTAGTAGTGGACGAGACGGAACCTCTTGCCTATTATCATCACTTTCCGCCTGCCGAAGAGATGCCTGATCTGTTCTGGTGTCGCGGCGGTGGAGATGTCGTAGTCCTTAGGCTCCAGCCCGATCAGCAGATCACGGACGGCTCCGCCGACAAGGTAGGATTCGAATCCCGCCTTGTGGAGGGATTCGATTATCTCAACCACATGTCCAGCTATCTTGTATCTTATTGGCATTGTATTTTTTTAAGTTGTCAGTCGTCAGTTGCCAGTCGAAAGAAAAGGCTCAAAGGACGAAAATGACATGAAATTAAATCCTGTTATTTGACTTATCTCCGATTCACCCATTCTCCGGTTCTCCGATTCATTCTATGTATAAGGCTGCTGTATGACAGTGTCCACATAGTCCATCTCCGGTTCCCTCTGCGGATAGTCGGCGTTGAAATGGAGGCCGCGGCTCTCCTTCCTCGACATCGCCGAATCTATGATGATTTCGGCGACTGACGCGATATTTCGCAGCTCGATGAGATCCTGCGTGATCAGGAAGTCCCAGTAATATTTCTCGATCTCCCGGCGTATGTTCTTGATCCTGTTCTTGGCTCGCTCGAGCCGCTTGTTGGTCCTGAATATCCCGACGTAGTCCCACATGAACTTCCTGATCTCCTCCCAGTTGTGGGTGATGACGACCTGCTCGTCGGAATTCTTCGCATTGCCGCTCCTCCAGGTCGGGATCTTTCCACTCGCCCTGGAGCTGCTGAGCTTCTTCCGCTTCGATTTTATATCCTTTGCCGCGAACTTCGCGACGACCAGCGCCTCCAGGAGGCTGTTGCTGGCCAGGCGGTTTGCGCCGTGGAGCCCGGTGGATGCCACCTCTCCAACTGCGTATAGCCCGTTGATGCCGGTGAATCCTCTGGAATCGGTCTTCACGCCTCCGCAGCAGTAATGGGCCGCGGGCACGACAGGCACCGGATCCTTCGCCATGTTGATCCCGACCTCTAGGCACTTCTCGAATATGTTCGGGAAACGCATCCTCAGGAAGTCCTCCTTCTTGTGCCTGATATCCAGGAACACACAGCTCTGTCCGCTGCGTTTCAATTCGTTGTCTATCGCCCGGGCGACTATGTCCCTCGGGGCCAGGCTCGCCATCTCGTGGTAGCGGTCCATGAATTCCACGAGGTTGCCCTTGTCGTCAAGGCGCTTCAGTATGGCGCCTTCCCCTCGTACGGCCTCGCTTATCAGGAAGGACTTCACCTTCGGATGGAACAGGATGGTCGGATGGAACTGGAAGAATTCCATGTTCGCGATCGGGACATGCGCGCGGTGGCACATTGCAATGCCGTCGCCGCATGCGATGTCTGGATTGCTCGAGTAGAGATATACCTTTCCGGCACCGCCGGTGGCGACTGTCACCGTCAGGCTTGTGAATGTCTTTACAATATTCTTCCGCGTGTCAAGCACGTATGCGCCCAGGACCGAATCCTCACCGAGCCATCCGAGCCTGCTTGTCGTGATGAGATCGATGCCCACATGGTTCTCGAAGAACTTTATGTTCTTCCTCTCCATGCATGCGCCGACGAGGATCTTCTCGACCTCCTCGCCGGTGATGTCGCCGGAATGCAGCACGCGCCTGCGGGTATGCCCGCCCTCGCGGCCTAGGTCGTAGTCCTTGCCGTCCTCAGTATGCCCCATCTCCCCGCGCGTCGTGAAATGAGCTCCGAGCCCGATCAGTTCCTTTATCGCGGAAGGGCCGTTCTCAACGATGGTCCTGACGATATCCTCCTTGCAGAGATGGTCGCCCGCGACCATGGTGTCCTTGACGTGCTCCTTGAAGGAGTCCTCCTTGTCCATCACGCAGGCGATGCCGCCCTGGGCATACTTGGTGTTGCACTCGTCGACGCCCTTCTTTGTGATGACGGCGACAGTACCGAGTTTTGAGAGCTGGATCGCGGTGAAGAGTCCCGCAAGCCCGCTGCCTATCACGATATGGTCGAAATTCAGTAGTTCCTTGTTGGCCATAGGGTAGCCTAATTCCATTTGTTAAACCTATAAAATAAACTGGATACGCGGTTTTTTCCATTGAAATTATCAA
>CAZDNQ010000706.1:0-2814 GCA_964506605.1 uncultured Victivallis sp.
CGGGCTCATGATATCCTCGGCGCATGCCGAAAGGGCGGTGTGTACATGGAGGTCAAAGCGAGTCATGAGAACATTTCCGTTTGACGATTTCAAATAAAAGAAAGCGTTTCCATCCTGAAAATCCAGTTATCCTGTATGTCGTTGTCCAGGAACTACAGCTTTCCGGCGAGTTTCATGCAGAGCTGCGCTGAATTTTCAGGGCTTCCAAAGACGGCTATATTCTGGTCCATAGCCTTGTCGAGAGTGTTTTTGTCTGGCTCGGACCCGTTGACGATTACGATACAGGCGACATCGCGCAGCTGTGCGACGGCGACAATGTTGAGATGTCCGAGGACTGTGAACCATGCGGCGCTGTGAGGGACATGGGCCATGACATCGCTGAGGAGGTCCCCGCAATAGGCGGTCAGGACGTCGGAGTCGAGGTTCTTCTCGTTTGCACAGTAGGTCTTAAGCGAGAGTTCTTCTGCAAGCTGTTTCAGTTTCATGCGTCCTCCCGATATTTCTGTTGCCCTTATTATTGTCCGTCATCCCCGGAAAATCAAACCATCCTGGAGCAATTGCGCGAATAGAATCATCCGGCATCCGGCCCATCTTCCGGAGACAGGCACAGTGACATCTGTTTATATCAAGCCATCTCCGGTGGGCCCACATCCACTGTTCTGGATATTTTGCGATGATCTTCTCCGCCTCAGTCGTGTAAATCTGGGCGATCTTCCTGACGTCGCCGTCCTTGTCGTCTGTCGGCTTATACTCTATCGGATCGGAAATAATGAATTCGAACTTGAAGTCGTCGCTGACACGTCTGGACATAAGGAGCAATATGGGGACTCCTGTTTTCAGGTGGAGAAGGGCAGGGGAGGAATGTGTGCGTGCGGGATGTCCGAAGAAATCCGTGACAACGCCTTCGGCTTCACTGGCATGCTGGTCGGCGAGGAGTGCAATCGAATGGCCTTTCTTCAAGGCTACAAGCAAAGGCCTTATCGCACCCTTCTTGTCGCAGACCTCATGCATGCCGCCAGCCCTGCTGCCGATTATGTAGTCGCCGATCTTCGGATTGTCGAATGGGCGCATTACGCTTAGAAGGGGGATGCCTGAACTCATGGTATAGCTTTGACCGGCTATTTCCCAGTTCCCGAAATGCGCACAGATGATTATGACCTGCTGCGGTTTTTTTCCGAAGAACATCTCCTTGGATTTTTCCGAACCTGAGATCTTCAGGATATTGGAGAGGTTGTCCTGGTTGAGCAGCTTCCGGGCCGCGATTATCTCCACTATGAGCTTTGCGAAATGGGAGAAGTTCCTCTTCCCGAGCTCAATTGCCTCTGCGCGGTTCTTCACCACGCCTGCATGCATAAGGTGCTGGATCACCCTGTTGCGGTGCCTGAGGTCGAGGCTGAAGAATACTCTCCCGCACATTCCGGCAATCTTGTAGCTGAGCTTCAAAGGGATGAGGTTGGCCAGGTTAATGGCCAGGAGGAAAAAGAAATATTCGAAATCTATGAGGAAGGAGGTTTTCTTGCTTTTCATGTATTCTTCTTTTCAGGCTCCTGGACATGCGGGCTTGTAAAGACGATGGCTTCGAGCTCAGTGCCTGTCTCCATGGATGATTTCAGAGAGAACTTGTCCGCGCAGTTCTTCATGTTGGCGAGTCCAAGTCCGGCGCCGAACCCCAGTGCGCGGATCTTCTCGTTGGCGGTGGTGAACCCGGGCTCCATCGCCTTCTCAATGTCGGGTATCCCCGGCCCTTCGTCGGCGACAAAGACCCTCACCTTGTCGTCCTGTATATGGACCTCCATGTATCCGCCAAGGGAATGGATTATCACGTTCATCTCGGCCTCGTAGCAGATTATCGCTATGCGGCGCACTATTTCAGGCAGGATTCCGCGGTCCTGGAGATGCTTCTTTATGGTCGTAGACGCCACGCCTGCGAGGTCGAAATTGTCCTGCACGATCTCGAAGCGGTAGATGTTGCCCTGCGTGGTCTGGTCGGAACGCTTGGACAATGTCTCCATCGTCTCGAAGTGCTCGGCGATTGCGTTCACCTGCATGAGGAGGTGCGACAGTATGTCGCCGTATGTGACGATGCCTACGATCTCCTGGCTCCCCTGCGCCTTGATGACCGGTATGCGGCCGTAATGATATTTCTTGAAGATATTCGTAGCGGTTATGACCGAATAGTTCTGGGGGATGGTCATGACGTTCTTCGTCATGTGGGCGCCAACCTTGTCGTCGATGTATCCGTGGTCGAACGCAGTTATGATGTCGTCGATGCTGATCATCCCGGAAATGTTGCCGTTGTCGACGATCGGCACTCCTGAGAACTTCTTCTGCTTCATGCAGAGCTGGACTTCGCGCATCGTGGCGGTGGAGGGGAATGAGACCAGGTTCCGGTTCATCACCTGATGAACCTTGATCTGGTACATCAGCTCATGCACCAGCCTTATTTGACGTTCCTTTAGTTCCGGCATCCGGATCCTCCAGTAGTCTTCCCAGATTGCAGCAAGCATCGAACATCGTAAGCCTTGAGAGGATCAGCGGGATGCCGTTCCGCTTGGCGAGGCTGACAGCGGCGGGCTGGGGCTGTTTGTTCCTGACAATGACCACGCAGCAGGCGTTGGTTATTTCCGCGGTACGGAGTATCTGCACGTTCGTCAGACCCGTAATAAGTGCATAGTTGGTCTTGCCCATTGCCAGCACATCGCTGAGAAGGTCTGTCGCGCCGAAGCTTTCAACGGATCTGTCGAGCTTGTCCTCGCCGGAAATGAGTTCGCCTTCAAGGGCCTGGATGATCTTCCCGTCCTTCTCGATTACCAG
>CAZDNQ010000707.1:0-2812 GCA_964506605.1 uncultured Victivallis sp.
AGGGATTCATCGGTTGACTGCGACAGCTCCGCGCTGGAGTCGGTGTTCTTGAAAGTATAGAACACTTTTCCTGATTTGAAATCAATGAGCGGCTCGTATGATGCCGCAGAAACATGCACGGCAGAGAGAAGAAGGATGTTCGCGGACAGCGCAATGCGTAAACAATGGTTCATATTCAACCTTTCCTTAATATTTGTCAGCAGCACAGGATTTTCTTGATAACATGCATTTATTTCATCCTGTCAATCCAGTTATCCTGTCAATTGAATTTCAACTTCTTAAATGATTACGGATCCCAGCTGCGCTTCCTCCCCTCGCGGTTGCACCTGTAGTCGCCCTTGTTCAGGGTGCCATAGCGCTGGGTGGCGACGTGGAAGTCGGAGAAAAGAAAATTGGCGGAGGCTCCCGAACTGTGGCGCCAGCGGATCTCAAACAGGTCTGTGGGATCATCCCTGTTCGGTCCCAGAGCCGGTATTTCGCTGTTGGAACTACCCTGTTCATCGAAAAATTCCCACATTCCGTCTGTGTTGAAGGAAAGCTGCCTAGTGACCCCGTCGGTGCTCCTCTGTGTCCCGTCGTATATCAGTATCATGGACGCGCCGCGGCGTCCGAGCTCCCTCATAGTCGCGCATTTTGTGATCCAGTCCGGTGGAATCTTGTCGCCCATGTTCGGGAAAAGATGGAACTGGGCGGTGTAATGGAAATCGCCGCCGTTGATCAGCGCGCCCGGACATTTCATGACTTCCGGATACGGGGGTCCTTCCTTGGAGGTCATGCTGCTGCAGACAAGCCTATACCAGTCGGTAGTGTAATAAGGCGTATAGCCCGGAGGCATGGTGTCATTGTAGTCGGATGCATATGTCATAAGGGAAATTCCTATCTGCTTCAGGTTGCTGAGGCAGGCTATGCTCTTGGCGGACTCCCTAGCGTTCTTCAGTGCCGGCAGCATCAGGGCTGCAAGTATTGCGATGATCGCAATCACTACGAGCAGCTCTATGAGAGTAAAAGATAAACGACTCAGCCTACTTTCCGAGTTGTGCTTCCGCATATCCATTCTCCTTTTATTGTGGTTGATCTGCATTTCTCTTTTTTACCTTCAAGCAGGGAAATCATCATCTGTCCCGCCATGCGCCCGATTTCAAACCTCGGGAAGGACACCCTGGAAAGACAGGGGAATGAGGCCAGCATGCCGGTTTCATCATCAAGAGATGCAAGGCCGCAGTCCTTTCCGACCGATATCGGCAGACGGGAAAGGGAGGATGTCAGGATGAACAGCCGCAGGTCTTGCGCCGCCACCAGGACGGTTCTAGGGCTAATTTCATTTAGATGATGCTTCAGGTATCCATGGATGTCGCTAGGCATTTTTCGCGTGACTTCAATATGATTCCCGTTTCCACCGAAACCCGACTGGAAGCCCGATAGCCTGTCAATGCAACTGTAATGTACGGGAGTTGAAGATCCATTGTCGTCCCGGCTGTCAAAATAGATTGCATGGGTATATCCCATTTTCCTGAGTTCGGTCCCGGCTGTAAGTCCTGCGTGATATTCATCCCTGCGGATGCAGCAATGGGACAGCCAGCAGTTCATGTTGACCATTATGGAGGCGGGGATAAGGGCTCTCATGTCCTCGCCCTGCCGGGTGCTTATGTCATCCATGATAATTATTCCGTCGAGAAGGTGTTCCCGGAATATCCTGGATTTCAGGGTTGACTCCCTTATACCGGAGAGGCTCGTGATGGTGAGGATATATCCTTTCGGTTCCAGCGATTCATTTATGCCCCTCAGGGTTTCTGTGACCACCGGATGGCTCCGCAGGCTGGATTCCTCCATTACAAGTCCGATCAGCCCCGTCGAGGACGTGCGCATCGCCCTGGCGGCGTTGTTCGGCCGGTAGTTGAGGCGGGCGGCGACTTCCAGTATCTTCTTCATGAGCCTGCGGCTGTTGTCGGTCCTGCCCTTGTACTTGCCGTTGAGGACCCTTGATACGGTCTCGTACGACACGCCTGCGTTCCTTGCGATGTCCTTCAATGTGACCATCCGCCATGCTCCAATGTTGAACGTTCAATGTTAGTATACTGGACGGAAATACATTGTCAAGGTGGAAATCTGAAGATATGTTAATATTGGCGTACCTGCTTGGTAAACATGAATTTCCAAAGTTAAATTACGGACAATGAAACCAGCGAGATTTAAAAAATTGAGAAGCGAGCCATATGCAGGTGAACTGCTTTCCGCTGGAATCAGGCTGGTGCAGGAAAAATTTGAAACTGAAAACATGGAGGAGGACGTCATGAACGAGGAAAGAGTATATGCGGAACCGCAGCGCGGGCACGTTTCACTTGGCATGTCGCTCAGGGCGATCATCTTCTTCCTGCCTGTGATAGCATTTGGTGTCGTCATGTTCATGATCTCCAAGGGGGGCGGGGACAGGCAGGTGGCGATAGGTGTCGCGTCCGTTGTCGTCTTTGCAGTCGTATGGGGAATCATAGTCTCCGGAATACGCGTCGCCGCACAGTGGGAGAGGGGCATCGTGCTCCGCCTCGGGAAGTTCCTGGACATCAGAGGTCCTGGGATAATGTACATATTCCCGTATATCGACAATGTGAGATTCGTCGATCTGCGCATCCTCACCCTCAACATCCCAAGCCAGCAGGTCATAACCAAGGACAATGTCCCTGCAAAGATTGATGGAGTCCTCTTCTTCAATGTTGCCGATGTCAAAAAGGCCATACTCGAAATCCAGGATTTCAGGTTCGCAATAGCGCAGTACGCACAGGCGACGCTGCGCGACGTGGTGGGCGGACTCTCACTT
>CAZDNQ010000708.1:0-2801 GCA_964506605.1 uncultured Victivallis sp.
AAACCATAGGGACCGACGACTGACGACCACCAACTGTTATATAAGGAGCAATATGAGACAGAGTAAATATATCTTCATCGCGGAAAGGCTTTCGGACAGGATACTGAGGGGGGACTACCATGTGAACGGCATCCCCGCCGAACGCAACCTCGCCACCGAATTCGATGTCTCGTACCTGACAGCCCGCAAGGCCATACAGGAGCTGCTCCAGAACGGCATTGTCTCGCGCATGCCTAACGGACGTCTGGAAATCAGCAAGAATGTCAGCGAGAAGCAGCTGCACATCGCCCTCCTCGCCCTGGCATGGAATTCCGGTGAGACCAGCAGCTGCCACATTGCCCTGTCACAGCTCTCCAAGAAATTCAATTTCATCTTCAGGATCGTCTACTATTCGCACTGGGATGATCCGGTAATCGCGAACACCGTGAAGAATTTCGACGCCACGTTCATCCTTCCGCCAGATCAGCCTGCACCTGTAATCGAGAAGATAGTCTCAAAGCTGGCGGAGACGAAGAAGCATTTTTTCATAATGAACAACGACTGGACCCAGTTCGGGGTGCCGTCGATAATGATGTTCCCTCCCGTGTTCGTACAGAAGATGCTTGATCACCTTGAATCGCTTGGCCACAGGAAGATCGACTGCCTCAACGTCCAGCGCGGGCTTACCGTGATCCCCACTAGGATCGCTCAGTGGAGGATATGGATGGACTCCCATGGTTTCGAGGGGAAGCTCTACGATGAGCCGACGGAAGCCTCAGTTGAACCAATCCCCGCCGCATACAGGATTGTGGACAGGCTTATAAGAAAAGGGAAGTTCGACTGCAAGGCCCTCATCTGCATGTCCGAGTCCGGGGCCATAGGCGCGATGCGGGCGATGTGCGACCATGGCATCCGTCCCGGCAGGGACGTCGCTCTCTGCCATACTGATTCCGGAACAAGCAGCGAATATGCCGTTCCCAGCATAACCTCGATGGAGAAGGTGGATGAGAAGACCTATCTGACTACATGCATAAGATGGCTCCAGAAGGAGGAACGGAACTGGGCTGGCCCCCTCCTCATCCAGCCCCAGGATGTAAAGGTTGTAGTTCGCCAGACAACGGTTCCGGAAATTGAGAGGCGCATCAGGCCGGAACGGAGAAAGGAGGCAGGATGAAATACTTTATTGGAAAATCTTTCCTTTCAGATCCGAAAAGGAAATTTAAATTCACCCTGATAGAACTTTTAGTGGTGATCGCGATAATAGCAATACTCGCGGCCATGCTGCTGCCCGCGCTCCAGCAGGCGAAGGAAATGGCGAAGCTTGCGCTGTGCCTCAGCAACAAGAAGCAGATGGGGCTTGCTCTGAATACGTATTCCGAGGATTTCCAGAATATTGTTGCTGTTTCGATCACCGGCACCGACAACTGCACCTGGCGGACATTCTATTTCGACAACGTAAACTATCTCGGGAACCTTGCTGTCACAGCGTGTCCGAAATACACAAAGCCTAAGATAACCACAGCCAACGTGCAGACAGGATACGATGCAATCTACACC
Source organism: uncultured Victivallis sp. (assembly GCA_964506605.1). Lineage (GTDB taxonomy): Bacteria > Verrucomicrobiota > Lentisphaeria > Victivallales > GWF2-50-93 > GWF2-50-93. The sequence continues at coordinate 1,537 of CAZDNQ010000708.1, forward strand.
CCCACCACCATGCTGATCTACAAGGAGACTCCTGCAAGATTTTATGTGGCGAACTTTGATGGAGTCAATGATTTCACCGGAATCCGCCCTTCTAAGATCTACAGGCCAGAGGAGATGATGTCGATCGTATGCTCTTCAGCCCCGAAGGGATATGATACAAATGTAAATGGAGAAGGCATGGGGGGGAAGGCATTCAGGTTCAACGGCGGCACGACTTATGGAGGTGGCACGACCACATATCCCTGGATGGCGCATGGCACATCCATGGGCTCCGCATTCTTCGACGGACATGCCGAAGGCGCAAACATGAACAGGATCACAAATGAGGTCACAAACGGCATGACTAACACCGGTCTCAGCACCGGCATACAGGACTTCCTCGACAGGAAGGAAACCCTTATCTCCATCTCCCCATGAGATATTTATTGATTCTTTTCACAGGAGGATATTCATGAGCCATAACTATCAGGAAATACCGCCGCAGGACGAGCAGCAGTACCAGTCCCAGGAACAGGCGCAGATGCCGTCGGGACCGTCCTACGACGAGATTATGGCCGCGCAGTCGATCTCGTTCGACGATATAAAGGCGCATATGACAGGACCGGTCCTGTCGGTCTGCCTGCACATAATCGGTCTAGCTCTTCTCATGACGTTCGTTGTAGCCGCACCCGAGGCGAGGACGGAAATCGCCGTGGAGATCAAGGAGCTCGAAGTAAAGGATATCGAGAAGCTTCCCGATCCGCCGCCGGAGGAGAAGGTCGAGCAGATTGATCCGACCATAGAAGTCGAAGGACCGTCCACCAATGCCCCGTCCGAAAGCACGAACATAGCATCTACGACCACGGACGTGTCGGTAGGATTCTCGGATTCCCCGGACGTGCCGATGTCGAACGTACTTTCGATAGCGCCGTCAAATTCTCCTCTTGTTCTTCCCGGCGTGATGGCGGGCAGGAGCCGCGGCGGTCGAGTGGCTGCACTGAAGAAATACGGCGGAAGTTCATCTACGGAACGCTCCGTATCGAAAGGGCTCAACTGGCTGCGCGACCACCAGAACGCCGACGGTTCATGGGGCGAAAATGCCGGACATTCGCCTGCGATGACCGGTCTTGCGACCCTCGCATTTCTTGCCCACGGCGAAACACCGAGTTCCCAGGAATACGGCACATGCGTCCTCAAGGCCATCAGGAAGCTCATCGAATTCGGCAACAGCGGCAAGGAGGACGGTCTCATTGCACAGCCCGGAAACGGCTATGGGCATGCGATTG
>CAZDNQ010000709.1:0-2784 GCA_964506605.1 uncultured Victivallis sp.
AAGGCGGGCATGCCTCTGATGCCTAATCTTTTCGACCAACTCCTCATCAACAAGCACTGAAAAACGACCAGGCCAAGTCTGAGCGGAATTAAATTCATGGATTTGGAGTGTTAATTCAATGGCCCCGTTACTCTGAATGGATGAGGCTGCAAGCCAGCAGATTTTAGCGAGCCCGCGATTCACTATATTTTCAAGCGTCAACTTGGCCTTCTTGTCCGGAACAGCCACCTGAAGATCATAGTTATCTCCGTTTAGCAAGAACGTGCCCATCTCGGGTGAAAAAGCTATCTTGACTTCCTGTCCAGCCGGCCATAGGGAAAATCCTTGTGGAGGGTTTTGCGCTACCACGGTCACAGTGGAAATGTTTCCTCTCTGGATATTTGAGATTTTCATTTTTTTGCTCCAGCAACCGTGAATTTTATACCAATATGATGTTTTGTCATGTCTATATATCGAACGTAAGTTGATGACTCACCGTCAGAAAGCCTGATTGAGATCGCAGCAGACCTGTTTATAGGAGAACCTTTCTTCTGTTCGTAGCTGCATAGGTCATTGCAATCGCGATTCTCTACTCGCACAACTCCTTTCGCGTAGGAAACAATTATCCGCTCGTGGCGGGAATTTCCGCCATCGAGATGGAAATCGCTAATAATCCTAGATTCACCTTCGGAAACGGAGATACTTCCAAAAATCTTCGTAGCTATCGGAGCATTCAGCTTCAGCTCAAATTTGGATTCCATCTCCCCGTGTGTTTTTTTAACCTCGGGAAAAATACCAAAAAGTGTTACCAATAGATAGGGTCGACTGTTAACCTTGCACCAGGGACAGCTCTCACATCCACGATAGAATGATCCATGGCAATTGTGGCACACTACAGTAGCAGTAGCAGCCCCTTCCAATACGTCACGCCATTCATGGAGCCCAGGTCGTTGCGTAGCATCAGATAGGCCTCTTTCGAATGTAGTTCTGAATATCTGCATCGCCCTGGTGGACAGCACGGTTTCTCTGGGTTTAATTCCATATTTTGACTGGTTGCACTGATCTTTCTCAGATTCTATCCAAGGCATTTCCCCCCTCAGGGCCTTCATTTCAAATTCTGGCCCCTTGCTGGTAACCGCGTCTCCAATCAGAGGATGAGTAAGTGTGAGCGCTTCAAAGGCCATAACGGCAAAAGCATGTGCGTCTGTAAGTGTATTGAAGGCGGCGTTTCCCCTTACCAGTTCCGGAGCCCCGTATCTAGGAGTGAAAAAGGATGCATGGGAAGGCGAAGAGGTGTATGACAGATTATCGCAGTCAATCATCCACACCTCCGAATAACTAAGATGTTCTGAAATGAATATATTGGCAGGTGACGGATCCCCGTAACAAAGCCCTCTGCTGTGAAGCTGCTGCAAAGAATCTGCAATTCGCGCAAGAAGTTCAAGACGTCTCCTAAGTCCCCCGGTAGAAATGTACCAGTGCGATACGTCTGAACGTGGTATATTGGAAAGAACTTTAAAAGGAACCATTCCTGTCAAATATTCCATGACGTAACCAATGTGGGGACTGGAAAGCAGAGCGATCGGTTTCGCAAGGGTTAATCCATCAATGGCAAGTCGCCTAACGAATGCGATCTGTTTCTCATACTGTCTGAATTGCTCCGCCTTTGTTGAGTGCAAGAGTTTGACAGCAAGCTTACCATCGTCGCAAAGAAACACGCTTCCCTGACCTCCGGAACCGATTTCTTTGCCTAAGCGGTAGACACGTCCAGACTGATCAACGACCTGCTTTGGGGCGGTGATGTGCTGTTCCCGTGTTAATGCCATAATGTTATCAATACTCCAGTTCGTCTTTAATCTCAGAGAGATTCACGGAAACAATCGAGTTGGGATCGATTTGTTGAGATCTTATCGATACACTCATGGTAACCCATTGGAAAAATCTGCGGATCTTAGAGCCTTCATCGGCTTTGAATACCGGTTGACCGTTGTTATCCAGAAAGGCGTTCAAAATATTCATGTCTGCGTCGGCGCCTATGGCCATTGCAAAACGATCTGCCTTGCTGGCCCTGTTTGACATAAGCAACTCCTTGAGAGGAGTTTTCCATTCATCTGTGGGAATCCCATCGGAAATAAGGATCAGGGCAGGTCTATAAGCCGTCCCGGGGATAACGCTATCATCCTCAATAACACGCTTGGCAAGTTTTAGAGCTGCTCCTAGCGGAGTTCTGCCCTGGGCGCATAATTGCTTCCACTGGACGTCCTTGGCAGGTGTGAGGCTTAAGTGAAGTTCAGCCTTGTCATTTCCAAATGTAATTACAGCAACGTGGATCTCAACTCGGTTGTCACTCTCTTCTGCAAAATCAGGAAGCATTTGCTTTATTGCAGAATTTAGCGACTCAATTTTACCGTCGACCTTCATGCTTCCACTTACGTCGGCAAGCAGTATTACGGGGAGTATTCGCGGAGGTGTCGTGCTGTATTCGACTAAATTAGGCATTGGGTAACCTTTCTCTAGGTTTTGCATAACTGACAGTAATTCTAAATTTCATGCTATTTGAAACATAACTGGAGGCGCAGTGTAAATCAAGCCTGCGATGTCCATATCTTCCATGCAAGTTGTAATTTTTTACGAAGCTATGCATAGTACCCCCTCATCATTTTACACTCTATGCTATTTGGATTAGCACACCTGTATCTCATATATTCGAAAAACAACATATATGAAACTGAGAAAACGAGCACTATAAACAAAATCTTCATATACTTCCGTCCTCGATATTATTTTATTCTGATATGATTATAT
>CAZDNQ010000710.1:0-2782 GCA_964506605.1 uncultured Victivallis sp.
TGCCGGACCAGTGGGAGCTGATAGGTGGAAATTTGGATCCGGACGGCGGCGATGATGCTGATTCGGATGGATGGACGAACGCCGAGGAGTTGAACCTTTACATGACGGATCCCGGCGATCAGGAAAGCGTGCCTGCATCCGCCTCGGATCCTGACGACACTACTGACGGTAGTCTTGTGGTCACTTACTGCAAGAGGAACAGCAGAACATGGTCGCAGGTCCCGGACCTGCCCAACCTGCCTAAGTTCGGGGCGACAGCCGTGGACGGCATCAACTATGCCAAGGGTACTGCGGTCTTCGCAACAAGCGGGCTCAAGCTGGACGTCGGAGCAATGTTCAGCGGATACATCGATGTCCCGACCAGCGGCATCTACAAGTTCTTCCTTGAATGCGACGACGGCGCAAACCTCTACATAGACGGTAAACAGGTGGTATGCAATGACGGGCTCCATTTGATGAGGGAGACGTACGGCATTGTCGGGATGGAGCCTGGCAAGCACGAGATCAGGGTGGACTACTACCAGACGACCACATACAACGGGCTCATCATGCAGTACGAGGGGCCGGGAATTGAAAAGCAGATCGTGCCTTCCGATGCGCTCTCGTATTCGAACCAGTATCTTGCGGAGATGTTGGCGGAAGACGATCCGAATTCTGACGGCGTCCACACAATCAATGCCGCCGCCGGTGCAAACGGCTCGATCTCCCCTCTCGGAAATGTCACCGTGAACTACTACGGCGACAACCAGAAGTTCACGTTCACGCAGTATGCGCACTACCACGTGTCCGATATAATCATAGACGGCGTCTCCGTCGGACCTGCACCGTCGTACCAGTTCACAAACGTCCGCAGGGACCACACGATCCTGGTGAACTTCGCCATCGACACGCATACCGTCACATTCGTGGAAGGTGCAGGCGGCACGATAACCGGCAGCAAGGCGCAGGTCATACCCTATGGGGAAAACTGCACGCCGGTGACCGCAGTCCCAAATCCCGGATACTGCTTCGTCAACTGGACCGGAACCGGGGGATTTGCCGACACGATACAGAATCCTCTTTCCGTCACGAACATAACCTCCGACATGGTCATCACTGCGAATTTCGCATCCAACACGCGCAAGATCACTGCTTCAGCCGGGACGCACGGCTCGATCAGCCCGGACGGCGACGTCTATGTAATCATCGGCTCATCACAGGCATTCTCGTTCACTGCGGATCCGCACTACCATGTGGCGGATGTGCTTGTCGACGGGATTTCCGCCGGAGCCCTACCGTCCTATGAGTTCACGAATGTCGCAGCCGACCACACGATCCATGCGGACTTCGCGATAGACACGGTCACGCTCACGGCATCTTCCGGCGCGAACGGATCGATCTCGCCTGCGGGCCCGGTATCGGTGGAATATGGCTCTTCAAAGGAGTTCACCGTCACTCCTTCGGCAGGCTACCAGATATCCGATGTGCTTGTGGACAATGTATCTGTTGGGGCTGTTTCACATTACCAGTTCACGGATGTGGTTGCTGCGCACACGATCTCCGTGTCTTTCGCGGCGGTCGGCGCGATACCGGCATGGTGGCATGAGAAGGAAATAGGTTCCAGCGGAGGGTCGGCCACCTGCAACTCCGCCGTCAATCCTCCTGTCTTCACCGTGAACGCTGCAGCAGGAACGGAAATATACGGTTCGTCCGACAAGTTCCACTACCTCTACCAGGATCTCCACGGGGACTGCGAAGTGGCCGTCAGGATTGCAAGCCAGCAGAACGGCAATGCCTTGGCGAAGGCCGGACTCATGATCCGTGAAAGCCTGGACGCAAACTCACGGAATGCCTTTGTCTTCCTGACACCATCCGGCGCTACGCCTTTTCAGAAGAGGATTGCCACAGGCGGAACAACGACCAAAACCGCCAGCGCAGGAGCAGTATCATGGCTGAAACTCGTGAAGAGCGGCGACAGCTACAGCGCATTCAAGTCAGCAGACGGCATTACCTGGAAGGTTATCATCTCAAACCTGAGCATACCGATGGGAGATTCGGTCAAGGTCGGGTTCGTTGTCGCCAGCGCCTCCGGAACTTCAGGCTCTTCTGCGGACTTCACAGATTTCTCGATCACACGAACACTGACGGCCGCACCTGTCATAATACCGGTTCCCGAAGGCGGATATCTTCTGGCAGCCAAGGAAGTCTCCTTGGATCCGGGCTCAGTTCCGGATTCGGAGATATGGTACACCCTCGGCAGCTCGCCTGCGGACGAAGACAATATCCCGGTCAAGGACGACAAGACAGGATATTCCCGGAAGTATGCCGCCCCGTTCACTGTCGACGCTTCCTGCGTCGTGAAGGCCAGGCGCTTCATGGCCGGCTACAATCCAAGTCCGCTATCGATGATGGTGTTCAACCATCCCGGCCTGATGGTTAAATACTACAGCGAGAGGAGGGATGGCACAGGAACAATCATCCCATGGAATAATCTGCCGAAGTCATCTGAATTCGACAGCAATATGACACCGTACAAAGTCAGCATGATCCCGAATCTCGATTACCCGGACACCATCAACAACATCATGACCTCCGGCAGGGCCGACAATGTAGGAGCGGTGGTCACCGGAAAGATATACTGCCCAACCGCTGGAAGCTACATCTTCTCCATATCAAGCGGTGAAGGCGCGAGGCTGTATGTCGGCAACGGAGCAACTCCCATCATAGACAAGCCGGCAGCCAGGACATTCAATACTGCTCCTAGTGCTTCAACTGCGCAGAACCTGCAGGCCGGACTCAACAG
>CAZDNQ010000711.1:0-2778 GCA_964506605.1 uncultured Victivallis sp.
GTTCCTCTCCCTGATCTTCTCGATCAGGGCATGGTTCTCCTTTTCGACCTTCGCGATGATCCCCTGCATGAACTTTCCATTAAGACGAATGGACGATTTCATCCTCCGCATCGTAACTACATTCTCGACGGCTGCCCGGTTGAGCCGGTTCAGCCACTCCACATGCCTGGGATGCGTCCTGCGGTACTCTGCGACATCGTCCTTTGTTATCTTCGCAAAGGGGATATTGCTCTTGACATCATCAAGCTTGCCGTCCGGCATCACCTGCTTCACTCCCTTCAGGTAGTTCTGCCTCCTACGCATCTCCCTTATGTCGCCCTTGGTCACCTCGCTCATAAGCGCGTTCGTGGTGACAGAGGAGATGTTCTTGTCATCGACTGGATTTTCGCTCCTCCACTGCTTCGCGTGGTCGTAGGTGAGCTCGCCGAACTTCACCTTCGTAAAATGTTCTACCTCCTTTTTCGGCTGGTTCTGCCTTTCTCCCTGCGGTTCCATGCTTGCATTTGGAGCCGCCGCCATACCGTCCTGGTTCGCCGGTTTCTTCCTGATTGCCATAATTTCCTTTCTGAGGGGTAAAAAGCCCCTCTAATTTTTATTTCTGTTTATTTTCTGCTGCAGCCGGACTGCCGTTCTCCGCAGCGCTCTTGCGCTTCTTCCTGAAATCGCTCATCGCCCTGTTGAAGTCCTCGACGATCTCGTCAACGCTCTCCTTGGAAAGCGACATGATCATCAATGCTTCGTTGCCCGGTGCGAACCCGCACATCTCCTGGATCTCGCCGTTCGCCTCCGCAAACATGTCTTCCAGCTCCGATGGAATTGACAGCTTTACCGTATTCTCACTCATCTTCCGCCTCCTTTTTAAGGTTTTTGATATTTCTTTCACTCTCATACTCCTTTATTTTCACCTCCATGTTTCTTATCATTTTTTCCTGTTCCCCAAGTTTTTTGAGAATCAGGGAGTTCTGCTCCTCCATCTGCCTTGATTTGGCAATTGATTTTTCTATTGCATCAACAGCCCTCCTGGTCTGGGCAAGAAGCCCCTCTGAAAATCTCCTCTGGCTGTCAATCTCGTTCTTCAGCTCGGTGTCGAAGAGTTTCTGGAGCGCTGGTGACTCCCTCGGAGTTTTCCCAACAGGCGGACGGATTTCCGCGTTTGGCCTCAGGTTCCACTGGGGGGATTCTTCGACGCGGTAGAGGACGTTCTTTTCGTACATGATGCCGCTGTTGTTCGGATCGACATAGCGCCCTATCGTATACGCCTTCAAATCCTCTCCGTATCTTACCCGGTCAAGATCCTCCTCGGGTATGTTGCTGCCCGCTACAGCCGCAGGCATCACGATCTGCTGCTCGATCTGCTTCACGGTTGGATGTGTAGTCGACATGCATCCTCCGCAGAGAAGAAGTCCGGATAAAAATAAAATTGTTCTCATGGATTATTTCTCCTGGGTTTTCGGCTGCCTCTCGATGAACCTCGAACCGGCAGCCATCGCGTATTTCAAATCGATCGTCTGTGTCACATAAAGATAGAACTGCGTCCCGGCCGGAACCCGTACAAAGGATCCGTCCCTTGAAATTGCCTGGAGCATCCTTTTCGCATAGAGATCCGCCGCTTTCTTCAAACCTTCGGATAAGGCATCCTTCATGGTTCCGCCTTTCTCCTGTGTCGTATATCCGGTTCCATACGTGGTAGTCGATGAAGCGTATCCTTCTCCGGCTCCGGAAAGGAATTCAGCGGCAACGGCAATCAGCTCCTGCATGTCGGTGGTGTTTATCACATACCCCCTGATTCCGGCAGAACCGTCCGAGATGTCCCAGTAGTCACCGCTGGGAGATTTCCGTTTGTCCAAGGCAATACCGGAAAGCCTGAGCTCCTTGCCGTTTTCATTGTCCCGCGTCCGCCAGACCACAACCCATGTCCCATTGGATGAGATGCGGTCGCGCATGTCGTCCCTGGACGCTGTCCCGTGGAGTTCGGCACCTGCTGGAATTATCAGCTTCCCGTCATGATACAGATCCTCGGTGACAAGCGCGATGATAGGCGTATTGAGGCTCGACGAATCGACTGTTGAAACAAGCTCGCAGGACACAAGCCTCCCGAATGGCGCGTAGAGCTCCGAAACGTTCACCTCGCTATGCACAGGCTCGCAGTAGATTGAAATCGGCGGGATAATAGGCTTTGATTCCTTAGCTGGTACTGCCTGGGCAGGATTTTTACTTCCTGCAGCTGAATTATCATTTTTCAGGGGAACAGGTTCCCTTCCATATTTTTTACTCCTGTCATCAGTTGTCTGCCCGGGATTGAACGGCACCATCTCGTTCACTGTCCTCGTCTCCGGATAGGATGATTTGAATATACCCGATTTGTTCTCTGCCTTGCTTCTTTTTTCGCGGTACTGGTTGTAAGCGTAGACAAGGGAAAGGCCTATCCCGGTAAAGACGACGAAAAGAACCGTCCTGCCGACCGAGGTCTTGAAGAAATCAAGAATCTTTCTTGCGTCAATCATTCTTCTTCTCCTCCTCGTCCTTGTTCTTGTCGGGCTTTTCCAGATCATCAGGAGAGATGATGATGCTCCACCTGTTGTCGGCGGAAAGGTTGTTCCTGCCTCCTGTCGGAGTTCCCGTTATCGCGAAGTATGCCACGATAGAAGAGTTTGGCGGTATAATGCCCGATGCATCGGTGATGGAAGCGTAATAGATCGTCTCACCGAGCCTTGCCGCCATCATCCTCGGATCATAGGTGATCTGCTTGTCCGATTCGTTGTTAAGGAGAATCCTGAA
>CAZDNQ010000712.1:0-2770 GCA_964506605.1 uncultured Victivallis sp.
TTCACCGGTCCAGCCTTGAGGACTCCGGCGTTCGCGACGAAAAGGTCGAGCCCGCCGCAGAGGGCGACGATTCCCGACACCATCGCGGAAACAGATTCCTCTTTCGCGATGTTGACCTCAGCGGCAAACGCACGGTCCCTGCCTAGCTTCGCGCATATTCCGTCCGCAGCCTTCTGCGCCCCGGCAAGGTTGATGTCCGCTATCACAACAACCGCACCTTCAGCTGCAAGCGACTCGGCTATTCCGAGTCCGAATCCCTGTGCGGCTCCTGTGACGGCCGCCACCTTGCCATATAGCCTTCCGAGATTTCCGCCGGAGGCGACTTTCTTCCTGTATGATTCAACTTCCCAGTTCTCAATGAACTTGTATGATTTCCCGGGCAGATAGTTCGGCCCGCCAAACGCATATGTAAGCTGCTGGACCAGTGCGGCATCACTGGCGAGAAGCTCGACAGTCCTCGCGTCCTTGAGCGTCTTCGCGGCGGTGAACACAGCCTTGTCAGGAACCGACACGACAAGCGGCCTGTATCCCTTATCCCCTGCGAAGTTCGCAACGGATGCTGATTCTATCTTCCCGGATATGAGCGCGAAGGACTTCGCATATACGACATGGTCGGGCGTCAAAGGCCCTTCCGAAACCTTGAACGGCGCTGAACTCTTCACAATCAGACGAGCGCTTCCATCACCCAGCCAGGTCCTGAGCCTTGGAGCAAGCTCCATGACAGCCTTCTCATCGAGCAGGTCTTTCACAAGTTCGGTCTTTACGCCCTTGTCCTCGTAGAAATTCATCAGCTTCTCCATAATCTGGGCATAAAGCCTTTTCATCCCGTCGGCGCTGTTGCATCCTACGAATACGCCATGGTTCTGGATGAATATGACTTCCGGCTGTTTGCCTTTCTGCTCTGCGAACTTCGCAATCTCTCGCTGGACATATACCGCCAGTGAAAAGCCCGGATCTATATAGTCGATCCACAGGGAGCCCGGAAAAAGCTCCGAGCATTTTGCCTTGCCTTCCTTCCCACAGGTCATACCGTTCACAAGTGCAGGATGCAGATGCACGACAAATGTCATGTCCATCGCCTCATGCAGGGGCGCCTCCACGGAAGGCCTGCCCGAACTGTCTGGACAGACCGCGCTTTCCATGATTTTCTTGACCATGGCCTCGCGTTCGTTCGCCTCCGAAGGAGGGATTATCGAAAAAAGCTCGCGCACCTTCGAGCGGTCCATCTTCACGAAATCCTTCTCCGTGATGTCGGCAAGGGCGATCCCGCTAGGCTTGATGTAGAGATGCTTTTCATCCTTGTACGAGGTGTTGCCGCCCCCGGCAAGCACAAACCTCGGATCGGCCCCGTACAGCTTTGAAAGCCCTGCTATGATATCCAATGACATATTTTATTTCTCCCTATAAGCTTTTGGTCGAAATAAAATAGACCCAAATCGGGATTTTAAAAGGGGGATAACCGCAGAGGCGCAAAGTAGAAGTAGGTACGGGCTTTCCTGTCCTCCGCAGTTCTCCTTTGGAAGACGAAGGAGGAAGCCTGTACCATCTTCGCATTCCTGGTAGGTACGGGCTTTAGCCTGTACCATCTTTGCATTTTAAATCCATGAAGAAATGGTACAGCCTGAAGGCCGTACCTACTTCACCGAAACTGCGGTGACGACGTTGATCTTCCTGCCGTTGCCGAGTGTGACCTTGACCAGGCTAGTAATCACATCCGAGTACTTGCCGGCCTCGAGATAGACCGCATCGCCACCCGCGATCTTCGCAAGGAGCTCAAGCTGTTCGGTCGCCGCCAACGATATGTTCACCGGCGCATCGACTGCGTCATCAGGCGAGCTGAACGACGCAATTGCGACTATCCCGGTCTTACCGTTGTTCTTTATGTCATCAAGCTGGGTGTCGTCGATGACACTGAGTGTCTTCAGGTACGCAAGCACATCGTCGCGCCAGGAAGATTTCACATGCACCACGAACGGAACAGCTGACAATGCCGATGCAGCGGTCTTATCATTGCCAACACCTGCTCCTTCAACACCATAGAAGAACATGTAGAGCCCCTGGTCAAGCTTGGCCGCTAGATTCGAGTCGTCCTTCGACTTCGCGACCGTGTATTCTATCCACATTTTCGCATAGTCATTGTCTATTGTGTCTTCATCCCAGCCGTTCCGGGTGTCCAGGAAGTGTTGCAGTCCGGCGATGTTCTCCATGACGGACTCCTCCACCGGAGTGGCGGGTATATACGCGGAGATGTCGAAGACACCGTTCGCCGCAATAAATCCCTTCCTCGTCGCAACCGTATGGCTCGCGGTGCCTTTGGCGGTATCAGGCATGTTCTCAAAGAAGAAGTCGAACGTGTGCTCGCCCTCGCTGTTGAGCAGGGCAGAATACTTGAACACGCCTTTTGCATCTGTCTTTGTAAGCATTGAGACGGCGCCGGTGAGCGGATTCCTCGCCCTGAGGACAATGGCAGGTATTCCAATACCGTCCTGGTCAACCACCTTGCCTGCAAATGCCGCTGTGAACGGAACGGCAAGATCGTTCGCGGGAACCTGCGTAAGAATTATATCAGCCGCCGAATAGCATGTCACGTTCAGCGTTACGCCCGAGTAGGCGGTCGTCCCGTATAGCAGGAAGTACCAGGTGCCTGCGGCGGGATTGCTGACGGTCAGCGTTTCAATCGCACCTGCTTCTACGCCCTTCGCGCCGTACGACGCCTTCGTCGGGAAGTTTGCGAACTTCGCGAACAGATCGCAGTCGTTGAGGAGGACCG
>CAZDNQ010000713.1:0-2757 GCA_964506605.1 uncultured Victivallis sp.
TGTTCGAGATCTATCCCCTGCAAAGTCCGGATGCGGCTGTCCTGTCGGTCGACCTCGTTCAGGGCGGACTGCAGCCACTGGACTGGATTTTGCCCGGCAGGATCAGCCTGGAACGAATCGATCAGCCGGTCCATCAGGGATTCGAAGAACACGGTTTCAGGAAGAAACCTGTGCCGCTGCGGAATTCGCATTTTTTCCGGTGGAATCCTCCTGCCTCTGGAATCGAAATAGTCGTAGCAGCACCAGGATACGACAACCGGATCTTCCTTTACGGACGTGCCAAGATGCTCCTCCCATGAACGCAGGAGGAAGCAGTTGCCACGGTTCAGTTCGAAAGGACCCTCGGGAGTCTTGAGAAGCCCGCGTCCCTTTACCACATACCAGAGGTTGAATCCGAGCCGGATATCTCCGGTCTGCAGGCGGCTGTCCCAGCGCCAGTTCGCCCCGCAGAATGTCTTGTGCGCGGTACGGATGACGATGTGAGAGTTCATGTTTGAGTGTCCACGTTTCCGAGTTGCCGAGTGCCCAAGATTTAAAAACAAGAAAAGAAATTTCAAAACCTGGCCACCAGGTCACTCGGCCACTTCATCACTATCTTCCTTTAAGTCGATAAAGTATATCAAAATGTCGAAAAAAGAAATATCAAATACATGAAATACCAATAGAATTATACTGTTTATTAAAAAGAAATATATCGTTATATGATAAATAAAAGGAGCAGCATATGAAAGAGATGACAACACGCGAACGTATGAAACGCATGTACGAGCACCGCGAGGCCGACTGCATCCCTGTCACCGATTCGCCATGGAAGGCGACTGTCGACCGCTGGCACAGGGAGGGGATGCCGCAGGACATAAGCTACGACGATTTTTTCGGCCTGGACAAGTTTGCGCATATCGGCGCCGACAACAGTCCTAGATATCCGGTAGAGGTTCTGGAGGAAACACCCGAATGCGTAACACGCACCACCGCATGGGGCCAGACCATCAAGGACTGGAAGAGCCATGGCGGAGTTCCGGAATTCCTGGACTGCAGGATAGTCACTCCCGACGCCTGGCGCGAGGCCAAGACCCGCATGACCCCATCCCGCGACCGCATCAACTGGGATCATCTGGGGAAGAACTATCCGAAGTGGCGCGAGGAAGGGAGATGGATAAGCGCCGGTTTCTGGTTCGGCTTTGACATCACACACTCATGGATCACCGGCACTGAAACGCTTCTGATGGCGATGATCACGGATCCGGAATGGGTGACGGATATGTTCAACCACCAGCTGGAGGTCGACATCGCTCTGTTCGACATGGTGTGGGATGCGGGATACAGATTTGACGCGATCCGTTGGCCGGACGACATGGGATACAAGTACAAGCAGTTCTTCTCGGTCGACACATACCGCGAGATACTCAAGCCATATCACAAGCGCGCCATCGAGTGGGCGCATTCGAAGGGGATAAAGGCGGAACTTCATTCATGCGGTGACATACGGCCCATTGTACCCGAACTTGTCGGCATGGGGCTTGACTCCCTGAATCCTCTGGAGGTCAAAGCCGGCATGGATCCTCTCGCGCTAAAGGCGGAATACGGGGACAAGATTGTCCTCCATGGTGGACTTAACGCGCTTCTCTACAATGAGCCGGAAAAACTATGGACGGAAATGCGCCGCGTGATCCCAGAGCTCAAGAAGAACGGAGGATTTGTGATCAGCAGCGACCATTCCGTGCCTGACTGCGTGTCGCTAGAGATGTTCCGCGAATTCGTCAGGCTGTCCAGGGAGCTGGGGAGGTAGGTACGTGCTTCAGCATGTACCATCTTAAGTATTGGGTCAGGGGTCCGGCTTCGCCCAAGGGTTACGCCGGACATGGAAAGCCCGTCCCTGCTTCGAGAACGTGCAATAAATTGCACTGCTACGAACAAAAGAACAGCCCTTGCGGGCTTAACTACTAACAGATTTCCATGTGAATTTTCGTTTGTAATCAATTCCGAAAGGCATGTTCTTTTATCGTTCAACTCAACCGGGAGTATAAACGGCTTCTGTAGATTTGCTCCGGACATCGCTGGTGCTGTCGGCGAGATCAAGATTATAGCGCTTTGTCTTCAGTTCCGGGGTCAGCGCTCCAAGCTTTTCAAGCGCCTGGGCGGCGAACTGACGGGCATAGTAGTCATTGCTGGCTATCAGTTTTGCCAGGTGAGGGATGGATTCCGATGCGGCAGGTCCGATATTGCCCAGCGCTTCAGCGGCTTTTGTTATTACGCTGATCTGGCTGTCTCCTAAATCAAGGATATAGCGTTTCACCTTGAACTCCACGGTCAAGGCGTTATGCTGTTCCAGGAAGGAGGCGGCAAATTTGCGTATCTGGCTGTCTCCGTCCACCAGGGATTTCATGAGTTCCGGAATGGCCGGTGTGCCGATGTTGATGAGTTCCTCCTTCGCGCTGTCGCTGATGTTGATGTCCCTGTCCCCAAGATCTGCTATGAAGCGTTTCACCTTTACCTCTGCAGTCATGGCGCCGTATTTTTCCAGTGCTATAAAGGCGCTGACGCGGACATTGTAGCTGCTGTCTTCAACTGCCTTCTTGAGGGCTGGGACAGCTTCCCTGGCGGAGCCGTTCTTGCCGAGGACCTTTGCTGCGCTTGCCCTGACACCGCTGTTTCCGTCCTCAAGTGCCTTTGTCATTGCCAGGACAACTTCCGTTGACGCCGGTACTGTCCTTCCCAGGACTTCTATGATGTTCCTGCGAACCTCCTCCTCCTTGT
>CAZDNQ010000714.1:0-2752 GCA_964506605.1 uncultured Victivallis sp.
TGAAATAGATATCACGAGCTTTACTGTAAAAGGAAAGAACCGCATTGATATCGAGGTCGTAGGCACGAGGAGGAACCTTCTCGGCCCGCTGCACCACAACGTGAAATACCCGAACTGGACAGGTCCGTGGGAATACAAGAACGAGCAGTCCTGGACAAATGAATACGTCAGGTTCCCGTACGGGCTGATGGGCGAACCGTCGGTATCGATAAGGGAATAGACTGGAAGAATCGGTGAACCGGCGAAGCCTCCTGCGCCAAGGCTACGGCGGATAAACCGGTGAAAGCCGAATCAAGGCCCGTCACGGCATGAGCTGTGGCGGGCTTTTTATTACCGGCGGGACGCCGGCACTCCAGAGCCTTTTGCAACTGACCACTGACGACTATCAACTGTCAACCGTTTTCATCCCAGCCTCTTCCTGAACATCCAGGTGGCGAAGGGGAGGGTGGCCGCGGAGATCAGGATCATCGGATAGATGTTTTCAAGCACGTCGGAGAAGGGCATGTCCTTCAGGAAGATGCCTTTCACTATCACCAGGAAATGCTTGAGCGGGTTTATCACGACTATGCCCTGCAGCCATTGCGGCATGTTGTCAATCGGAGTCATGAATCCGGAGAGCAGGAAGCATGGCATGATGAACACGAAGATGCCCAGGAACCCCTGCTGCTGCGTCTTGGCGAGGGAAGATATGAAGAGTCCGAAGCCGATTATAGCCAGCAGATAGAATGGAATGCTGAAATAGAGATAGAGGAATGAACCCCTGAACGGGATCTGGAAGACTATCATGGCGATCACAAGTATGAAGGTCCCCTCGAGGATCCCGATTATCATCGCGGGCGCGGTCTTGCCGATCAGTATCTCCCACTGGGTCAGGGGCGAGACTAGAAGCTGTTCGAACGTCCCGAGTTCGCGCTCCCTGGCGACTGATAGGCCGGTGATGACGATGACCTCGATTGCCATGATCGTCCCGATGAGACTCGGTACTGTGAACCAGCAGTATATCTTGTTCAGGTTGAACCAGGATCTGGTTACGATCTCCGGGCTCCTGATAGTCCCGGTGGTAGCCTCGAGAAGCTGGATGTTGTAGCGGTTGACGATCTGCGTGAGATAGCCGAGGGTTATCTGCGATGAGTTTGTCCTGCGTCCGTCGAGGATCACCTGGAGGGCGGCGCCTTTTCCAGAAACCACATCCTGGGATAGATTCTGCGGGAAGCAGATGACCAGCATAGCCTTCCGCGTATCAATGATGTCCTTTATTTCGCCGCGCCCGCCCAGATAATGAAATTTCGTGAAGAAGGTGGAGCCCTGGATGCGCTGGACCACCTCCCTGGCGACGGGGCCGTTGTCCTCGTCGAGTATGCCGATGGACACGTTTTTAACGTCGAGCGTAGCTGCATAACCGAATATGATTAGCTCCATGACAGGAGGGAATATCAGGAGGAAGCGGGTCTTCTTGTCGCGCCATACGGCGTGGAATTCCTTCACCATCAGCGACAATATCCTGATTATCCTTGCAGAATGGCTCATGGCGCCTCCAGGCGTTTCGGGCTCTTCCTGATGGTTATTGCGAAGAGCAGGATGAACATTATCATCAGGACTCCTGTAGCCGGGAGCAGGACGGGCCATACGTCGCCGGCTAGGAATACGGTCTGTAGCGACGGCACGAAATAGCTTGCCGGCACTATCCATGTTATCGCCCTTATGATCACGGGCATGCCGTCGATCTCGAAGATGAATCCGGACAGAAGTGTTGTTGGCAGGAACGCCGATACGAGCGACGCCTGGGCCGCAACGAACTGGTTTTTGGAGACGGTCGATATGAACAGTCCGCCAGCAAGCGACACCAGCATGAACGCGGAGGAGAGCATGCAGAGCGCGAGCATTGAGCCGCGGAATGGCATTCCGAACAGGGCCATGCATATTGCGACCGAGAAGAGCATCGATCCCATCCCGAGAATGAAATATGGCACGAGCTTGCTGATTATTATCTCCCGGATCCTGACAGGTGTCACCATGAGCGACTCCATCGTGCCGCGCTCCCATTCGCGGGCCACTACAAGCGCCGTCAGGAGCGTGCCAATGATTGCAATGATTATTGTTATGCAGCCCGGCAGTATCGTGTATCGGCTGGAGAGTTCCGGGTTGAACCAGAAGCGAGGTTCGACGTCCATCAATCGCTTTGCCGTGCTGGCGTTCTCATAGCCTTGTGCGGCAAGCCATGTAAGGAACACCCCTCCGGCATAGTTCTCCACGAATGTCGCGGTATTAGGTTCGCTGCCGTCTGACAGCACCTGCAGCTTCGGGGTGGCGTTGCCTTTTTTGAGCTTCTCGGAGAAGTCCTGCGGGATGACGACTACTCCGCGTATATGTCCGGCCACGAGCTCGTCCTCGAAATATTTCCTGCTGTGGCCAAGGCGGGCGTCGAAGTAGCTCGTATTGGCGAATGCATATGCAAGGCTGCGCGCATCGTTGCTGATGTCCTCCATCACAACGCCTATCTTTATATTGTTGGTGTCGAGCGAAAGCCCGTATCCGAACAGGAAGAGCATTATCATGGGGAGGCCGAACGCGATAAGCAGGCTGCTTGGATCGCGGACTATCTGGTGAGCCTCCTTTATAATCAGGGCGCGCGTCCGGATCCAGGAGGAGCCGCGTCTTTTAATTTCAAACTTTTCCATATTGGCAAACCCCATCTCCTGCGAATTGCGAAATTCGCACATGGCCTGTCCTCCGTAGCGCTTTGGCGAAGGAG
>CAZDNQ010000715.1:0-2752 GCA_964506605.1 uncultured Victivallis sp.
TGTGCCATGCTAACCCTCCTCTGGAGAGATGATTGTAAATTTTATCTTACCATACACTCCGTTAAAATGGCTTAATCGGCGATCCCTCTGCCCGCAGCAGCGTAAGCGGGCAGAGGGGCTTTGCATCAGGCTTTTTTCCGAAGTTGTCCCTTTAAGGACGAATTAGTCATTGATGCAAATCCTTGAAAATCCGTCTATAATTAGTATTCACAATTATTCGTTGAATCCCGGGGGTCAATCAGCAAATCGCAGAAAAAGATCACCAGGATGCACGGGAATATCCAATAGCAATTAATGGGAGTGATATGGATGATGCCCTGAAGTCTTCACTAAGCGATAAATCCTTGGAAGAGTTACACCTTTCAATGCGCCCACATAATGCCATGAGAAGGGCTGGCCTGGTTTCAGTGTTGGACGTTTGTCGCGTAATTAATGACGAAAGCATTTGGAAAATCCAGAACATAGGATCCAAAAGTGTTGAGGAAGTCGTCCGATTGACCGAACAATTCTTATCCACCTACAACCTTTCGCTTGAGAATATCGATCAGACTGATTCACGCGACTCCTATCAGTCAGAACCTGGCGTTGCATCTGTTGAGACGGAGTTGCCCGATCCTCGGTTTGTTTCGTATGTTTCCTTGGAACTTCTGCAAAATTATCTCGGTGTACCGACAGTTGAGAAGTTGATCTCCATTAATGTCCGAACTATTGGCGAACTCGATAAATTGCTTAAGGGGTACCTGGCCTTTCTTTTACCGGGCAGTTTGCTGCTGGACAAGACCATTAACGCATTATTGCTCAAGTTTAAAGCATTAATTGACCAGGGTAACTTGTCACCGAATTGTTTCCTCGAATCAATAACTCTGATTGATTACCTGAACTGGTTACCAGAAAATGATTCTGAAAAATTGAATAAGATAAGACTACTATCTCGCGTCTATGCGGAAAAATCCCTCAGCCATGAAATTAAGACGCTAATGGATTCTATAAATCCACGCCAGCGTGAGTTCTTTCTTGATTACTCACTACATGGTTTAACTCTGGAGGAAATTGCTAAAAAGCAGCCTGAGCCGGTCACCCGCGAACGGATTCGGCAGGTTATAAGAGATGCGACAACGAAACTTCAGGTGGGTTTGGATGCAAGCCTGAAAGTTAGCATCTCCACCGCTCTTGAAGTGGCGAAAGAAATGGGCACCTCCCTCTCCAGAGATGGCTGGAAATCAGAATTGATAGAGAGAAAGATACTCGCGGATGGTGACAAGAATTATGAGTCGTTCGACTTTTTCTGTGCGCTACTGAAACATAAAGACACTTCCAAGGCAATTTCCGGTATTCCTGAAAACGTAAGAACAATTCTCAAAACGCCTGGGACTGCCCCGGTTTACGTAATGAACTATTTGAGTAAGGGCAAGAAAGAGGAACAAAGGAAAGTATTGCGGACTGTGCGCTATACTGGCGGCATTGCTGAAGAGCACGTGCGGCAAATACTGGAGTGCGAACCTGGAGAAACACCAGGAATACTGCATTCGATGAACTTAACCGAGGTCATCCCAGGATGGTTTACGCTGGCAGGAGAATTCGTTCTCGCCAAGAACACACCCCTGTTTCGCGCGGGCTTAATTATGATGCAAGCCTGTGGTCCACTTCCCTTCGAGTCCTTCTGCGACGGCTTGCGCAGGTACATATCGCGTCATTTTGAAGCTTTAGCCCCTGCCGAGGTCGTAGGTAGTATGCTGAAAAGTTTTGGATTCAATATTGAGAAGAACATGGTGTCGTACGAAGGAGAAGAAAGGGTAATCATTGAGGGGTCGGAAAAATTACTGCTCGAGCTTCTTAAAGAAAAGGGGCCTGTATTGAATTTCCAGGAAATGGTCGAATTTTATCTGGACAAAGGTATTTCTTCTGCGACACCCACTACTAGAATTATGCCCGATTCTCCTATTATTGAGCGAATTGACCAGGGCTTGTATAAACTGCGTGGGAGAGCGGTTACATGGCAGGAAATAGAATCTGCCAGGTCCAGACAGGAAGCGTTTAACCGCAACGCTGAGGTTACCTATGGGTTGGATGGAATTATCCGCTTTCAAGTAACACTTGGGTCGTGGACCAATGGGGGTGTCCTTTCCATCAGCCGAACTCAACAGCCCCTTCCTGAATTTCAGGAAGGATGGCCGGTTTTTGTGGAAGGGGAAAACGTCGGGACCGCTCGAAGAGACGACCTGCTTATTTGGGGTTTAGGGCCGGCGTTTAAGAAGCTGGGAGTGAAGCTGGGAGATAGAATTGAGTTGGCATTTGACACTTGGGAAGAACCCAGGATTATGATCCGGATCGTGAAGGAAAACAATGGCTGAGAATGAATTAACCAACATTCAGGTGGTCACTTTGGCTGTTTTTTATCTTGGGGGAGAAACAAAGGCAGTGGATATCGAAGATATTGCAATTCGTGCTTTCGAAATCTCCCCTCATAAATTTGCTTGGAAAAAGTATCCGGAAATGATCGATAAAGCTGTTGTTCAGTTTGCCTTGAAGGATGCCAGTATTCCCAAGGCTGGTTCGCCGTTGTTGTCTGGCAGTATTAAGCACGGCTATTTGCTCACGTCTTCCGGCCTCGAGTGGGTAAAATCTTACCTGGGACAGCCAAAGCAAATGGCGGAGAAAACGTATCGCAGCAATTCGACATCTGATAAGTTGATCTTGGAGCGAACGAGGCTGGAAACAAGCGCGGCATTCAAAAAGTTCCTGGCAGGTCACC
>CAZDNQ010000716.1:0-2749 GCA_964506605.1 uncultured Victivallis sp.
TTTACAGAACCAAAGGGGAACGCAGTCTTTAAGACGGCCGGAGGCACGCATTTCCTGCTGACAAGGAAACCTCTGACAAATGGACAAGCTGCAATGAGGAATTTGCCCGGAGAAAAGAATACCGGATTCATGGCGCCGGTCGGCATGGTGAACGAAGCGATCTATCTGTCCGGCAAAAGATTCATAGCGCTCCCATATGATTACGACAGCCTTGACCGGATAGTCGATGAATATGATATAAGATATATATGGTTTTCCGACGGTTTTGTAATGAGGTTTGATAATGAGGAAGTAAATTACATTACAGGAAGGGACACTGTTCGGATGATAATGTCATCTCCCGGCAAATTTGAGAAGCTTGGGGAATGGCCGGAAACATATCCTTCCCTTTTCCAGCCGGAGAAATTCTACCTCTATCGCGTCAGAAAATAGACTTCCAAATAACGGAGGGCGGGTTTTCTCCTGTCCTTCGTAGCCCAAAGGGCGTAGTAGGATACCCGCCATATAATTAGTAACGCGGGTTGGAAAACCCGCGCTCCGTTAAAGAGGAAATATGTCGAGACAATTATGGGATAATTATTAACCCGATTTCAAGATTAAGCCTTTTTCTTCCCGAACTCCGGATCAATCTTCACGAACTTGACTGCGATGAAGCAGGGGATTATGCAGAGGCACACCCATATGAAGAAGTTCTGGTATCCGAGAAGGCTCTGGAGCCATCCGCTCCACATCCCGGGAATCATCATCCCCAGCGCCATGAAGCCTGTCATTATGGCGTAATGCGCCGTCTTGTATTCGCTGTCTTCAGCGAAGTAGACCATGAAAAGCATGTATGCGGCGAAGCCGAAGCCGTATCCTAATTGTTCCAGGGCGACGCAGATGGTGATCAGCGCGAAGTTTTCCGGCAGGCACATGCTCATGTATACGTAGAGGAGGTGGGGCACGTTGATTGCGAGGGCCATCCACCAGATCCATTTCTTAAGACCGTGCCTGGCCGCGAGCATTCCACCCACGATTCCGCCTATGGTAAGCATCAGTATGCCGAAAGTGCCGTAGGCGAGTCCGACCTGCCCCGTGGTGATGTTCAACCCTTCCATCTCCCTCGAATCAAGCATGAACGGGGATGCGAGTTTCAGAAGCTGGGATTCTCCCAGCCTGTAGAACAGAAGGAATCCCAGAGCTGCAATTACGCCGTCCTTCCGGAAGAAGCTTATGAATGGTTTTAGGAATTCAGAGAAGAACTTGCCTCTGATGTCCTGCGAGCCGGGTTTGTCGGATTCAGGGAATGGTAGGACCAGGAAATGGTAGATGCTGAACAGGACGAAGGCAACTGCGATGATTACGAATACGATGCTCCATGAAAGACGTATGTTGCCCGATACAGCTGCAAATTCGGCGGCGGCGCCTGTTTTCAGCTGAGGATCAATCTGGATGACGGCCATCAGAGGTTTCCAGTTTTCCGGTGTGAACTCCTTTCTGGCGCCTTCGATCAACTTTATGCTCCTGTCACCGGACTTCTGCCCGAAATTGACGACGATCTTCTGTCCTTCCTCCGGTTTTCTGCTGAGGCCTATGAAGGCAATCCCATAATTGCCGGCCTCCTTCCTGGCTGCAGGCTTCTTTTTGCCGAAATGATCAGTTATGAATTCGCCGAGAGGCAGTTTTATCTTTGAGTCCCACCAGCCAGGGGGGGCTTTATTGACATTTCCCTGTTGGCTTTCTTCTATGCCGTTCCATTCCCTGGCTTTTTTTACGACATCTGAAATCTCACCCTTGCCGCAGCTCCGTATTGGTATCTGGACATCTTCTCCTGAGAAGCAGTATAGCTTCAAAGGAACTGTGGCTTTAGTTTTAAAAGTCATTTCTTCGAGTTCGGAGCCGATGTTCTGGACGATTGCCGGCTGTGCCATCGGGACTGCAGATACATTTATTTTAATCGAACCGAGCCCGGTATTGCTCTCGATGACTCCGGCGAGCATGACCAGGAGCCCTTGACCGGTGAGCATTGAAAGACGGTAGAAAGTGCTCCTTATGCCGACAAACCACGCCTGCTGGTGGGTGTCGAGCCCGAGTATGTAGAATCCGTCCGCCGCAATGTCGTGTGTGGCGGAATTGAAGGCGATCAGCCATAGCAGCGCGAGGGAGAACCTGAAGAAGTCAGGCGCGGGGATAGTCAACGCGACGCAGGCGAAGGCCGCACCGATGATCATCTGCATCAGGAATATCCACCTTCTCTTCGTGCCAAACAGCTCCACCAGCGGGCTCCAGAGTGGTTTTATGACCCATGGCAGGTAGAGCCAGCTCGTGTACAGGGCGATGTCTGAGTTTGATATCCCAAGCCTCTTGTACATTATCACCGATACGGTCATTGCAACGACATAGGGGATCCCTTCGGCGTAGTACAGGCTGGGCACCCAGAACCAGGGGGAGGAAATTTTCGATTTTTGAGTTTCGATTGACAATTTTCAACCAGAATTTTGAACCACGGAACACACAGACGACACGGAAATAATAAACCACGAAACACACGAATTACACGAAAAATAGTGTCAAATTTGTAATATATGCAATGGCAAATACATTTACCGCCGATTCGGTATCGGAATTTAATTCAGCAGAAGTATGTTGGGCTTCAGCCCGACATTTCCCAGAATACTAGCTCAAGGAAATTATAAATTGAAGAAAAAATTATACTGTCTGAAGGTCCTCCTCCTCTCGGGGGACCCTTCAATTGCCGAAAAAGCCTTCA
>CAZDNQ010000717.1:0-2749 GCA_964506605.1 uncultured Victivallis sp.
GGAGGACGCGGAGGGGCTTTTCTGGATACTTGTCAATATGGACGGCAAAGGGTGCGAATTTAAAAGCAGGGCAAGTGGGAAGATTAAGATTGAACCTTACGGATTCAAGGTTGTCAGATAATATCCATCCAATTGAAAAAAGGAGTTATTCCATGCGGCTTTCGATGTGTTCAGACTATGCCAGGGACAAAGGCAGCGCGGAGCAGGACCTGCGGAGGATTGCAGAAGCGGGGTTTGACGGGATCCAGTGGATACACCAGTGGAACACGGATTTCATATACACCCGGCCGGAGATAAGGCAGATCGGGAAATGGCTTAAGGAGTTCAACCTGGAGATGTTCGACCTGCATGCGACGGATGGAGTCGAAAAGAAATGGTATTCCGAGACCGAGTACGAGCGCGAGGCTGGAGTTGAAATTGTCAAAAACAGGATCGAGATGACAAAGGAGCTTGGAGGTCGGGTGATCGTGATGCACATCCCCAGGCGCATCCCTGAAAATTCCGGAAAATGGAGCCGGCTCAGGAAATCCCTGGATGAACTGGAGAAGTTCAGCCTGGACCGCGGGATCGGAATTGCGGTGGAGAATGTCTTCTTCGACGAGTTTGACGGCATATCGGAGCTTATGAAGGAGTATTCCCGGGACTATCTCGGGATATGCTATGATTCCGGCCACGGCAACATGGGTGGAAAGGGTCTGGACCGTCTTGCGAAGCTCGCAGACCGCCTAAAGTCCGTGCATCTGCACGACAACAACGGCTTCGACGACCAGCACAAGCCGCTTTTCTCCGGTACGATCGACTGGAAGAAGCTTGCGTCCGTCATTTCCAGTTCGGGATATTCCGGCCCTCTCACATTGGAAGTGGGTATCCGGAATTCTGGAATAGCCGATGAGTCTGTATTCCTGCGCCAGATGCATGCCGACGCCGGGAAGCTGGCTTCCATGATTGGAAGAGCATCTAAAAATTGAGATATTTTTATGTGGTCTTATCTTGACGGCGGATATTTATGTTGTATATTTAAACTCTGTGTATGATTGTTTTATGCTTCTTTTTCAATTTGAAAAGAATGAAACTTAAAAGTATAAGAGGTAGGTAATGAGACTTACAAGGAAAGCGCTGGTTATCGGGTTCGTTGTGGCAGTCGCGGCGGTCATTACGTTCAATGTAAATGCCGGTGATCCGTTCAGGAAGCTCGGCAGGGGCGTTGTCAACGTCGGATTCGGAGCCCTTGAGATTCCCATGAAGGTGTGGGATGTCAACAAGGACGAGGGCGGGCTTGCCGCTGTTACCTACGGTGTTTTCAAGGGCATCGGCTATTTCATCGCCCGCGAAGTCATTGGTGTCGTTGAAATCGTCACATTCGTCATGCCTCTTCCCGGCGCTACTGACAGCAGCAGGGATACCGGCTGGGGATACGGACCGCTCATCGAGCCTGAATGGGTTGTCGGACCTGACCATGACATCTATAACATCATATATCAGGACTTCCCCCAGAACTGATTAGCCGTTGAAACCGATTTTCCGCCCCGCCTCAACGGCGGGGCTTTTTTTATGTCTGATTAATCCACAGGAGGAGCAATGTTCGAAAATAAAGGTATAAAGGTCGTTGACTGTACCATAAGGGACGGCGGTCTCATCAATAAATGGAAGTTCTCCAATGCCATGGTGAGGAAGGTCTTCCTCGCCCTCGACGCCGCAGGCGTAGACTACATGGAACTTGGATACAGGGCTTCCGAGAAGCTCTTTCCTCCTAAGGAATTCGGGGCCTGGCGCTTTACGAAGGACGAAACAGTCCGCGAGATCATAGGGGACACGAAGACCGATATGAAGCTGGGCGTGATGGTCGATATCGACAGGGTTGATCCTGACGATCTGAAGCCGGCCTCTGAATCGCCGCTCAGTTTCGTAAGGGTCGCCACCTATCTCAAGGACATCAACAAGGCGGTCGCGCTTGCAAACGAGATAAATGACAAGGGCTATGAGTCCTTCATAAACATCATGGCCATTTCCACTGTCAATACCTTCGACTTGGAGGAGGGGCTGCGCCAGATAGAGAATGAGACCAATGTCACCGCGGTGTCGGTTGTCGACAGCAACGGTGCGCTATACCCGCGCGACATCGAAAATCTGGTATCCGTATACAAGAAGGAGCTGAAGACCAAGAAGACCGGCTTCCATGCGCACAACAATATGCAGCTCGCGTTTGCGAACTCGATACAGGCGCTCCATTCGGGATCGGCGTTCTGCGATGTCACGGTGAACGGGATCGGCCGCGGCGCCGGGAACTGTCCGCTCGAACTGCTTGTCGCCTGCCTGCGCAACCCGAAGTACAAGCTTGAGCCTGTGCTCCAGATCATACAGGATGTTTTTGTGGACCTCCATAACGAGATCGAGTGGGGCTATATAATTCCCTACATGATCACCGGCGTGCTCAACGAGCATCCGCGTGTGGCCATAGAGGTCAGGAATTCGGACAGGAAGGACCGGTATGCCGATTTCTTCAGGCATCTGACGACTCCTGAATGTTTCGAAAATAAATAGATTTCTGCGCGGAAACCGTTGAAAAAAATCCGTGGCGGGTCTATTTTGCCCTTCCATTTTTGTTTCAGGAAATATCAGGGGAGAGTAATGTTTCTTGTTTCTAGGACATCTGTGTTTGTCTTGATGCTCTGCATCGCCTTCGGCGTATCGGCCCAGGACAAGGCGTCCACCCTTCTCAGGAAGGGATGGATCGAATACAGGTTCCAGG
>CAZDNQ010000718.1:0-2748 GCA_964506605.1 uncultured Victivallis sp.
CATAGATGATGATGCGGCGATCTTCTTCAATTCCTCGTCCGCCTTCCCATCTGCAACTGGCTGCGTCAGGATTTCCTTTGCAAACGCATCCCTCCGCAGTTTTGCCGCAGTCGTCACTTCCTTGTCCGTCTCCTCCACCTTCACATCATCATAGTATGCGGCTCCCTCGCTCTTCGGCAGCTTCCTGAGATAGACAAGGAGCTGATCGGCTCCCTTAGGCGCCTTTACTACAGCCGAGAACTCCTTCCAGTCATGCGTGCCGCCGGTGACAAAAAGCGCAGCCTCATTCTTGATGCTCGCAGGCCCGCTCCATCCGGGATTGACGCCTTCTCCGCGGAAGCTGATCTGGACGAACACAGACTTTTCAGGTGCGGCATCGCTTCTGACCTTCATGCTGACCAGATATTTTTTACCCTCGTCAACCGGCATCTTGTCCTGGCACGCGAATCCGCCTGTGACTTTCATGCAGTTCTTACCTTCGGCAGCGCCTTCTGCGGAGATCGCAAAGTCACCCTCGCCCCACCAGGAGGCCTTCCCGTTTTCGAAATTTCCGTTGGTGACAATCTTTCCTCCGGCAGCGGCGGTTTTCATCTTGCCGGTGACCTCCTCATCTGTCTCAACGGCTTTGACATCATCGTAGCATGCGATGCCGGCAGAACCCCCTGACTTCCTCAGATAAATCAGCAGCTGGTTGGCGTTTGCAGGCGATTTGACAACGGCCGAGAAATCCTTCCAGTCATGCGTGCCACCTGTCGAGAACAAAGCAGCCTCACCATTTGCCTGTACTGGCCCATACCATTTCGGTTCAAGGCCATTGCCCCTGTAGCTTATCTGCACAAAAACGGATCCGTCTGGAGCACCTTCGCTTTTAATCTTCATGCTTATCTTATACTTCTTTCCGCCCTCGATCTTGATCTTGTCCTGGCAGGCATATCCTCCGGCGAGCTTAAGGCATGACTTGCCTTCGGCTGGATTTTCGCTGACTACTGAGAATCCGCCTTCGCCCCACCATGAAGCCTTTCCCGCCTCGAAGCCGCCGTTTGCAATCGGGACTGCAGTACCTGCGGAGACGTCAAATACGTTCAAGAGAAAGACTGGAATTGCGAAAGCGAACACCAGCCCCGGCCTGATTTTCATGTACATGCTGATTCCTTTCTATTGAGCCCAGCAGAGCTTTAAATAATTTGCCTTGAATTCGAAATATCCGATCCACTGCGCGTGTCCATCGACGAACAGGACGTTCGCGCCTTTTGAGTGGCGAGTGTTCAGCGAACCGCCGACGCCAGCGACATACTTGTCGACATACGCATCGTCCCAGACCTGGCTCGTCTCAATAAGGATGCCCCACCTGTCCGGGTTTGCGACATCAATCCTTGACGCCTTGCACCATGACTGCCAGTAATCGGCCGTCTGGTAGTTCCTGCCGTAGCTCAAATAGTGATCGAAGAGAGGGCTGACATATGTTGAAGGCCCCATCGGACAATGATAGAGCGAGCCAGCGTTCGACTTTGCAATTGTCGACTTGTTTGTCACCTGCGTCCCGTTCCATAAGGCGGCACCGTTCAGGTATTCATTGAAGAATGCCGCCTGCCCCCAGGTCGTGAACGGCTGCCAGGTCCTGGTTCCAAGAGGCATATAGAGGTCATAGTCGCCTGCATAGCTTATAAAGGCCAGGCCTAGCTGCTTCTGGTTGTTCACGCACAAAACCGCCTTCACCTTGTCCTTTGCATTTTTAAGGGCAGGCAGGAGCATCGCCATGAGTATCGCCATGATGGCAATAACCACCAGAAGCTCGATTAATGTGAAGGCATTTCCGATTGCCGATTGCCGACTGGCAATTTTATTTATTGATTTCCAATCGGAAATCGGAAATTGGAAATTGGAAATATTTCTCATTGCGCCCAGCAGAGTTTAAGATAATTGGCCTTGTAATCGAAATATCCTATCCATGCCACATGGGCATCAACGAACAGGACGTTCGCCCCTTTCGAATGACGGGTGGTAAACTTGTAGCTCACCCATACATCGTACCTGTCGGTATAAGCGTCATCCCAGACCTTGTCAGTCTCAATAAGCAGTCCCCATTCGTCAGCTTTGCTGACGGTGACCCTGGAAGCCTTGCACCATGACTGCCAGTAGTCGGCAGTCTGGTAGTTCCTGCTGTAGCTTAGCATGTTGTCGAACTGCGGCCATGTCGAGGGCGACAAGGGCGGCCCCATTGGACAATGATAGAGCGAACCGGCATTTGAGACCGCGATCGTCGACTGGTTTGTGACCTGTGTTCCATTCCAGACCGCCTTGCCGTTCAGATAGTCGTTGAAGAAGGTCGCCTGCCCCCAGGTGGTGAACGGCTGCCATGTCCTTGTCCCAATCGGCATATAGAAGTTGAAGTCGGCGGCGTAGCTGTGGAACGCCAGTCCGAGCTGCTTCAGATTGTTCATGCAGATGGAGGCCTTCGCCTTGTCCCTGGCGTTCTTCAGCGCCGGAAGAAGCATGGCCGCAAGGATTGCGATGATCGCAATTACGACGAGTAATTCAATCAATGTAAACAACTTCCTCATTGCCTCAATCTCCTGGTTTATTTCCTTGGCGCAGAAGAGGAACCCCTTACGACAAGTTCCGGCACCAGCTTTATTTTCCCGTTGAAATTCCTCCTGCCGCCATTTCCGGTCATCTTCCCGAGAAGGATCTCCGCCGCCTTGCGCCCCATCTCATGGAAATCCTGATGCATGGTCGTAAGCGTCGGAG
>CAZDNQ010000719.1:0-2746 GCA_964506605.1 uncultured Victivallis sp.
CTCGGATCTGAACACATACCGGGGCAGGAATCCGATGGTGTCGCTGCCCAGGATACCCGGGCATGAAGTTGCCGCGGTGATTGAAAGATGCGGAGGCGGAGTGCCGTCCAGCCTGAAGCCGGGAATGAAGGTGACGGTCTCCCCGTACACAAGCTGCGGGAAATGCCCCTCCTGCCTGCATGACAGGCCGAACGCATGCCAGTTCAACCAGACGATGGGCGTTCAGCGCGACGGATCCATAACTGAATATATTTCAGTTCCCTGGAGGAAAATCTACAGTTCAGGCAGCCTTTCCCTGAGGGAGCTTGCACTCGTCGAACCGCTCACGGTAGGCTTCCATGCATCCGCAAGAGGCGGCGTGTCGGAAAAAGACACTGTAATGGTCCTCGGATGCGGGGCGATAGGACTGGGTGCAATTGCAGGTTCATCGTGGAGGAAGGCAAATGTCATAGCCGTAGACATCGACGATCTGAAGCTCGAGACCGCCAGGAAGGCCGGGGCAGCTTCGACCATAAATTCCGTGAGGCAGGACCTTCATGCTGAACTCCAGAAGCTCACAGGCTCCGGACCGGATGTTGTGATCGAGGCCATCGGCCTTCCATCGACATTCAAGACAGCCGTGGACGAAGTGGCGTTCAGCGGACGCGTGGTCTATGTGGGATACGCCAAGGAGCCGGTATCATATGAGACGAAATATTTCGTGCAGAAGGAACTC
Source organism: uncultured Victivallis sp. (assembly GCA_964506605.1). GTDB lineage: Bacteria > Verrucomicrobiota > Lentisphaeria > Victivallales > GWF2-50-93 > GWF2-50-93. The sequence goes on from CAZDNQ010000719.1 coordinate 716, forward strand.
GACATAAGGGGATCAAGGAACGCGCTCGGAGATTTCGCGGACGTGATACGGATGCTTGAAGGCGGGAACTTCCCTGTCGATCCTGTGATAACCGAGGTGTTTCCCTTCGCCCGATCCGGCGAGGCGCTGGAGAAATGGGACAGGAATCCGTCGGCAGTTACAAAATATCTTGTTGAATTTTAAAATAAGGGGAACGGCAAATGGAGATGAAGATTGCAAAAGGACCTTTCGACCATAGATGGGAGACATTGAAGCAGTACAGGTGTCCGGACTGGTTCCGCGACGCCAAGCTCGGATTCTGGGCCCACTGGGGGCCTCAGTGCGTACCTATGCAGGGTGACTGGTACGCCAGGCACATGTATATGCAGGGGCAGAAGCAATATGACCACCATTTCAGCACGTATGGACATCCCAGCAAGTCCGGCTACAAGGACATAATCCCCCTGTGGAAGGCGGAAAAGTTCGATCCTGATCGTCTGATGAAGCTTTACAAAGATGCCGGTGCGAAATATTTCGTCAGCATGGGCGTGCACCATGACAACTTCGACCTGTGGGACTCGAAACATCACAAATGGAACGCGGTGAAGATGGGTCCGAAGCGCGACATCCTCGGCGAATGGAAGAGGGCCGCCGCGAAATACGGCATGAAGTTCGGTGTCTCCGAACATCTCGGTGCAAGCAGGGCATGGTTCCAGTCATGCCACGGCTCCGACGGCACAGGTCCGATGGCCGGAGTACCATACGACGGCAGCGATCCGGAATTCCAGGATCTGTACCATCCGGTTGATGCGGCATATTCCCATGAGAAGAAGGGGAGCTGGTACACCGGCAATCCCGAATGGCACGCGAAATGGTTCGCCAGGATCATGGACCTTGTCGACAGCTACCAGCCCGACCTGCTGTATACCGACGGAGGTCTTCCTTTCGGTGATACAGGCCGCAGCCTGGTCGCACATTTCTACAATTCGAACATGGAACGGAACGGCGGAAAGCTCGAGGCTGTATACAACTGCAAGAAGTGCGACGCCGGCGAATACGAGGACGGCAGCTGCGTCCAGGACGTCGAACGCGGACTCATGCCCGGCATAAATCCACTGCCATGGCAGACCGACACCTCCATCGGAGACTGGTTCTACAACGTCAACTATCCCTACCAGAACTCCTCATGGCTGGTCCACACTCTCATAGACATAGTCAGCAAGAACGGGAATCTCCTTATCAACATCCTCCAGAGACCGGACGGTACGCTGGATCCGGAAGCCGAATCCCTGCTCAAAGAGTTTTCCGCCTGGATCAGAATCAACGGTGAAGGCATATACGGGGCAAGGCCGTGGAAAGTCTTCGGTGAAGGGCCGACGCAGATCGCAGGCGGACACTTCAAGGAGAACTTCGATTTCACCGCGAAGGACATCCGTTTCACCTTGAAGGACGGACGTGTCTATGCATTCTGCCTTGGCATACCGGCCGGAGAAATTGCAATTTCATCGCTGGGCGGCGGCCTTGCAGGGAAGGTGAAGGATGTGGAAATCCTAGGTGCAAAGAAAAAACCGGAATGGAAGCAGGACGCCACGGCGCTTGTGGTCAAATACACGGAAGAAGCCCCGTGCAGGAGCGCGATCTGCCACAAGATAACTTTTGCCTGAACCTATCCGGCCAGTATCACGATCCTGGACTTGCCAGCTGAAAGTCTGAGCTGCCTCGTGGCGCCGGACCTCTTCAGCGGCATCTCCGCGCCGGAAAAGATGTCCTTCACCTTTTCAACGTCGAAGAGGTCGCCGGTGAAGGTCAATGTCGCCGAAGCGCATCCCGCGGGGAAGAACACGAAAGCAATGTCCTTTCCTCCGCTTTTGCCATAGCGGACGTAGACATAGGAGTGAAAATCGTTCTTCGTCTTCGCGGAGATCTTGATTCTCCCTGTGCCGGCGCCGGCATCTCCGATGAACTTGAGGATGAGGCTTTCAAAGTCAGGGTTGCAGTCCTTGTCATATTCATCGCCGAGATATGTTCCGCACATGATGATCTTGCCTTTTC
>CAZDNQ010000720.1:0-2743 GCA_964506605.1 uncultured Victivallis sp.
CGCGCACAAAAAAACTGCCGATGCTTCCTTGTCAGAAACACCGGCAGTTTGAATTTCGTTCGCAACCGTTTCGTCCCTGACGCGGAGACATCCCAATATCCATCCTCAGCGAGGGTCTGGCTCTTGGACATTTCGTGATTTCCTGATTGAGTGATTGACGATTTTAAAATCTCCAAGTCACCAAATCATTAAGTCACCACATTTCCAAATACAGTGGCGCGACCGCCTCCGGATTTCACGGAGTTCCTCGTAAAAAACTGTTTTACGCTAAATGAATTGCCTGGAATTGCAAGTCGGAATTTTAGATATCAAGAAAAACAATAACACGTTTATTAATTATGTGCTACAATATCGCCGTCATATCTTCTGCAGTTCCTTTGCAAGAAGTTTCGAGACCGTTGCCACGAAATTCGAACAAGTTATTCTACCATCATTGCTTTTTTAATGCGAACCGGAATATCAATGTTGTCCATTTCACCGGTGAAGAATTCAGACCCCACCCCAATAGCGGTGGTTTTAACTTTTGAGGAGGTGTGCCCGTCCGTTGACCATGTGATGCCCGCCTTGCTGCAGAGGATTTTCGAGCAGGCTTCAACAACCGGATTTTTCGTGCCGTACATCTTTTTTATCTCCTCGGCGCGTGCGTTGTCCGGGCTGGTCTCCATTAAGGCGTCGTAGGCATCCCTTATGGACTTTGTCTCGGCATCAGCGAGCTCTTTCATGCCAAAGGATTCCTGGACTACCTTCAGCACCTCCTCGCAAGAAGCCTTTTCCTTCTTGCAATCATTCACCCGGTTGACAATCTCGTTTTTTGCGAATTTCTGGGACATGAAGAGTTCAGGCCTGCTGGAACTGTCCAGACCGAGTCCTCCGGTCTCATGGTCAGCGGTAACCACTATCAATGTTTCCGATGGATGCTTGAGATAGAAATCGCGCGCGACTTTTATCGCGTCGTCAAAAGCCAGGGTCTCCTGCACCGAGGAATACAGATCGTTCGCATGGCATGCCCAGTCGATCACTCCTCCCTCCAGCATGATGAAGAAGCCATTGTCGTTCTCAAGAAGTTCCGTCGCCTTGGCAAGGCATTCCGCAAGGGTGATCTTTTTCGAGTCTGCGCTGATCGGCGCGCTGGTTATCCTGTACGTGAAAACTACTTTTCCAGCACCCTTCCGCAGTCTTCTGAACTCCTCCGCACTGTCAAGCAGAGCGTAGCCTTTATCCTTGAGCATAGCCTCAGGTTTCTTCTCATCCTTATTGATAAGGAAATAGTCGCCGACGAAGAGCTCAAACCCGGTTTCAGGAACAAACGTGCTGATTTCCGAATAACTCTCCCTGCTGGCGCTGTGCGCATAGAAGGCGGCCGGCGTTGCATGGTTGATGGGGGTATTTGACATGATACCTATTTTCACGCCCCTCTTCTTAAGCAGTTCAGCTATGGATTCAACCCTCCTGCCATCTTTGTCCAGTCCGAGGACTCCATTATTGGTCTTGACTCCACAGGCCAGCGCTGTTCCGGCGGCGGCGGAATCGGTGACATCCACTGTGGAATTTGTCTTTGTCAGTCCGGAATATGGAAAGCTGTCCATGACAAGCCTTGCACCCTTTTCAGGAAGGCATTTTTCAGCAGAAAGACGCTGGTTGACACCCATGCCATCACCAATCATGAGAAAAACATATTTTGCAGGCTTGGCATCGACCTTACCTTTCTCCTGAGCGCAGACGTTGAACACCACTGTTAGGCAGAGGCTGACAAAAAGGGTCAGAGTAATGGACATGCTTATCTTTGACTTGGGAGCGAGAAAGCGGAAAAACATTTTAGTTCCTTTCATTTTCATATTTTGGTACCTGGAAATCCTCTTGGCATCACCACGTGATCCTTATTTCTTAATTTTACCGATCTCCTCCTCGACCTCTTCAGCACCTTTGGCGTAGAACTTCTCCTCGTCGGGCGCAAGCTCCTTGAGAAGGCGCAGGAATTCTCCCGCATGAACCCTTTCCTCGTCGGCAATGTCCTTCAGCACTTCAATTGCGAGTTTGTTGTCAGTTGATTCGGCAAGCTGCATGTAAAGCTGTATGGCCTCATATTCCGCAGCCACCATGAACCGGATTGCGCGGACAAGCTCCGCCTTTGTCAGTTTCCGATCCTTTGCGAGTCCCGAGAATGAGTTTCCAAAATCCGGCATAAAAACCTCCATTTCCCTTGTTTCATTTTTTCATTGCATCGAACATTTTCCAGGTGACATATCCGCCGCTCAGGTTTTTCACGTTGAACCCGTTCTGCCTGAGAATTCTTTCTGCAATATATCCCCGGATCCCGACCTGGCAATAAATAACAATTTCGCGCTCCTTTGGAAGTTCAGACATACGGGTGCGGAGCTGTCCAAGCGGGATCAACACGGCTCCGGACAAAGCTCCTGCCTTGAACTCGGATGCCTCCCTGACATCCAGCAGGAATGCGTTTTCCGTGATAGCATCAGCACAAACCTGCACGGTCTTCCCTTCGAGCATGTTCACTGCGACAAAACCCGCATAGTTGACCGGTTCCTTCGCCGATCCATACGGAGGGGCATAGGATAGTTCCAGCTCCTGCAAATCATACACACTCAGGTAGGTTTGGATGGCAGTAGCCATGACATCTATACGTTCCTTGACCCCTTCACTTCCAACGATCTGGACACCCAGGATTCTGCCTTCCGGACTGAAAAGCATTTTCAAATGCATCTGTTTCGCGTCGGGATAATAG
>CAZDNQ010000721.1:0-2739 GCA_964506605.1 uncultured Victivallis sp.
TCAGTTTTCGACTGCCATCGAGGCAAGCAACCGCTGCGCTTCCTCGTTGCCGAGCAGAATGTCCATTTCCTCCTCATACTGGTGCCTGAAAAATGATAAGAGCATGCTACATATTCCTGGTGCTTGCCGCATCCGTGATGATTGAAACCAAGCTCGGAAGCCTCGGCGTTGTCATTCCTCTTGCGGCGATGTCGGTATATTATTTCTCCATGATGCAGGGATGGAGGATCGGGCTGGCCCTGGGATTTGCCGCCGGCCTTGCCGTGGACATGCTCTACGGGAGGGAGGTCCCTGTGTCAACGCTGGGTTTCATGGCGGTGTCGGGTGTCACAGTGTTCTGGCTACTCAAGGGTGAAACAAAGGATTATCTCCTGCATGTCGTGCCTGGGCTTCTGACCGGCCTGGTGGCGGTGATTCCTGTCGTTGCCTTATACTGGAAGGATATGATGTTGGGTGGCGTGGAGGATATCCTGTCCGTGCCGCTGTCATCCGTGGTCTCCGCCGCTGTCATCCTCCCTGTCCTGATATTCTGCCTTGACGCAGTTTCCGAGTGGCTTGGGATGGAACTGTACAGGAACGCCAGGGAAAACATCGAGGAAAGGATGCAGTAGGCTTGAAAGATGAAATTGTAAAAGTTCTTTTGAGGATTGTCATCCTCGGGTCATTGTTCTCCCTCCTGTATCTGGTCATTGTCGTGAAATTGTGGGACGAGCAGATCCGGCAGGGGGAGGATCACAGGGAAAAAGTCTCCAAGCAGTCCATCCGCCGCATCCGCCTGCCTGCGATCAGGGGCAATATCTTCAGTTCGGACATGAAGGCCCTGGCGGACAACATCCCGAGCTACGACATCGTCTTCCATCCGGCTGAAATGAGACAGCCCGGAAGACAGAAGAAGACTGTTAACCACATATTCGCAAGCGCCTACAGCATCGGCGAGGCGATAGGAAGAAAGTCTCCTCTGACCACCGACGCGATACTGCAGCATATAAATATGAGGCCGGCGCTCCCCATCACGGTCTTCAAGGATCTGTCCGACGTCGAGCTGGCGAACGCCGTCGAGATGGGGATGCAGGTACAGGGTATGGAAATCAAGACCGTGCCGAAGAGGTATTATCCCGGCGGAAAGACCGCCTGCCATGTGCTCGGATATGTCGGGCTGGAGGATCCGGGCACCGCCGAGGACAGGACGGACTTCTCATATTATCTGCCCGACTGGATTGGCAGGGAAGGAGTTGAAAAAGTCTATGACAGGGAAATCACCTGCGGGCCTGTCCCGCTGCGCGGACTTAAGGGGATCCCGGGAAACGAGGTTGTGAGGATCAATAACATGGGCTTCGTATACGAGACCATCGGGACGCCTGTCCCTCCACAGAACGGCAACGACCTGGTCCTTACAATCAACTTCAAGGCACAGGCGATAGCCGAGAAGCTCCTGGAAGAGAGATATGGTGCGTTTGTGCTCCTTGACGCCAATACTGGAGGAGTGCTGGCGATGGTCTCGAGTCCGGGCTACGAGCCCCAGCGCTTCGTTCCTAAGATCAAGAGCGCCGACTGGAAGATGTACATGGACGATCCGGGGCATCCTCTTGTCAACCGCGCGACATTCGGCGAATATACGCCCGGATCGATAGTGAAGCCGCTCATAGCGATGGCTTCCCTCGAGAGCTATTTCAATCCTCTCGAGAAGATTGAATGCGACGGTTCTCTTCAGATCGGCAATGCGGCCATCCACTGCTGGAGCTGGAAGAGCGGCGGACATGGTGAGGTCGACATGCTTTACGGATTGCAGCAGTCGTGCAATGTCTATTTCATGGTGCAGGGAAGAAAGCTCGGGCTTGACAAGATAAGAGATATGATGGGATCGGCAGGATTCGGACGCAAGACGGGATTCTGTCTGCCGGAACGGGCCGGGCAGATTCCTTCAATGGAGGCGAAAAAGAGGCTCTATGGAGAAAGCTGGACCGTCTATGACACTTGTCTCGTCTCAATCGGGCAGGGCATAATCCTTCTCACTCCTCTGCAGGCGGCGGTCTACGTTTCAGCGATTGCGAACGGAGGTTCCGTCATGAGGCCGTATCTCCTGCAGGAGGTAAGGGATACGAATGGCAACGTCCTATATACCAAGGAAGCGCCGGAAGTAGTGTCTGAACTCAAGGTCAAGAAGGAGAATCTGGAGATTGTAAGGGAGGGGATGTACCTTGTCGTCAACGGAGAAAAGGGGACTGCAAAGAAGGCGATCAACGACAGGATGACTATTTCCGCCAAGACAGGCACCGCCGAGATAGGTCCGAAGAACGACAGGAAGACCAATACCTGGCTGATAGGGTTCGGAACACATAACAACAGGACCTACGGTTTCGCCCTGATCGTCCAGGAAGGTGTCAGCGGAGGTTCGACATGCGCCCCGATGATTAGGCAGTTCTTCCAGACCTGGCTCGATGCGCCTGACGTCAAAGAGGAGGAGCTCAAGCAGGAGGCGGTGCAGTAGGGATGAAGAGTGATTCGTAGCTGGTGACTGGAAACTTGAAACTGGAAATTTGAATTTGGCTTCCATTATCGTAACCGTTAAGCTTGGAAAAAGGAGGCTGTTGGCTTGTCCAAAAGTATGTTGGGTTTTAACCCGACACCGGGTTGTCGGTTTGAAAACCGTCCTACTTATGAGGCAAAGCCCCCCCAGCTAAAAGGTTACCCGTTATCCAGGTTTTAGATTTACTTCATCATTCGATATTCCTTGTTCGA
>CAZDNQ010000722.1:0-2733 GCA_964506605.1 uncultured Victivallis sp.
TGAGTCAAAGGGTTTTTCTCGCCCGCACGGATGCCGGCCCCTGCCTGGTCATCCATCCGCTGTTGTGCAAGGAGTGGAGGGATGCAGGGTTCAAACCACTGCCTCCCGGCCATACCGTGTTCTCTACGATACATCGAAGGACTGGACCTCTGAATTTCAACCATTGATTGCCGCAAGACTCCTGCGATTTCTTTTCGATTTGAAGATGCCGGAGAATTGAAGATCTTTGGTTGAAACATACGCAAGAGGAGCCTTCATATCAGGGCGCATCGAACGGCACGTACGTACAGTTTCATCCAATATCGACAGACCCTGCAGGAGGAACTTCTCAAAAGGACTTGGGCTAAGATCAATAGTGCGAAACATTGTTCATACGAACGGTTATGATGTTCAACGATACGTCAGAAGATGGGGTAGGTGGCATACCCCTCGCTCCCTCGGCTGATAAGGCCTGAAGATATGAAAGAAAGCAGGCGGGGTGTGTTTTGCCTGCTTTCTTGTTTAAACAACTATTTGACTGCTTCCCTTAATCAGGACAGGCGCATCCTTTTTCAACCCACAGATGCATCTTCGTCGAGAACTCCTTGTGGTTCATCTTCGGGACCGTCCGCCCCTTGCCAGGGTTCCAGCCCCACAGCACCAAGGGGTCCTTGTCGATATGATCGATGATCTGTTTCCCCGTCCTGCCGCCGTTTTGCTTCGGGTCTTTCAACTGGCGGCAAAGCTCCCCGGGTGTGCGGCCCTGAAAGACCATGGGCATGTTCTCCGGCGGCATGTGCCAATTGGGGACACCGGGAGGCCCCTCGGGCTGGTTTGCATCACGATGGCACAACGTGCAGTTCAACGCCCCGGCCCCCTTGCCATCCGGCCCCCGCTTGACGTTGAACATATGGGGCTGCGAGTTTTCCAGAATCAGCGGTGCATCCCCTGCGGGGTGGCAGCCCACGCAACGCGGGTGAAACAGGACTTCTGTGGCCTCGGAAAATGCCTTCTGTGCGCCTGCGCTGTCCTGATCGTCTGCGGTAGCCAGGCTCAGGTAGGGGGGAACGAATGGCAATGCGATGAAAAGACATGCGGCGAGGGCGACAAAAGCAGGGGCTTTTATCCATCCATGATTTTGAATCCTTGCCATGGCGGGCTCCTTAGCTGCTGGTGTAGATAAGAACTTCCTTACTCCTTCAAATACAATATACCCTCCTTCATCATTGGGTCAAGCCGGGTCGTCACCGTCCCTGTCAAAGCTCTTGAGAAATGTCCCCCTGTCCATACGAGGCTCTTGAAGGAGTGATCCTGCGATTTCTCAACGGTATCATGATGTCTGAAAAGAGGAACTGCAGTTTTTTTTCGTTGAATGTTTCGGACAGGCATGAATGGTCGAAGTGAAAGAAGTGGCAGAGTCTTAAAACCCAGCCACTTCTTTTTCGGAGCTCTGAAGGTAAAAGTACGTGCTTCCCGGAAAATCGACTTACTTCTTCATCGATTTCTGGAAAAGGGCTTCAGCCTGCTTCTGCTTCTCCGCTGCTGCCTGCTCCCTTTCCTCTGCCATCTTCACGGCTTTTTCTGCACGGGCTGCTGCGTCATCCGCCTTCATCTTGGCCTCATCGGCTGCCGCCTGTGCAGCCTGCGCATTCTGAATTGCCTGATCAGCCTTCGCATCGATCGCCTTTTCCTGCGCCTGAAGCCTCTCGACGTCACTGGTCGTTGCGCAACCCCACATACTCAGAGCGAGAACAAGCACCATTGAAATCCCCACAAGAATCTTCCTCATCATTACCCCCTTTCGATTTTGATTATTTTAACACTAACTGAGCCTGTGTGTCAGCCGGATCATTGATTGTTTCACAGGTATCCGGAAGTTGCCGGTCCTTCTCAGGTCCTCCAATATTTTAATACAATGATATTCTTACAGCAATATACAGGCCAATATTGACAGTCCTGAAAAATCATACGGTTGGACGGGAATGGAGAACGAGGACCTTGGAAGGCTGCACATATTCGTAAACAGTTGTCTTTTTTTGTAACCGGATCAGGGCTGCTTCTTGGCAGGATCGATCATTATGCCGTCTATTTCCAAATCGATTTTCAAGCGTTTGACTGCATCGTTGGTCTCGCTGACATCATTGAAAGGCCCGGCGATAACACGGTAGCCGTTGCTCCTTGATATCACCCTTGCCGGGATTTGTGGACCCTGATGATTGATGATGGCGGCAATTCGCAAAGCTTCAGTCTTGTCATCCAGATCAGCAACCCAGACATACCATGCCTCCGTTTTCAGTTCCGGTATTTCCGGTCTGCCATATAATTTGTCCGGGTGCTTGACTTCTATGGTTTGCTCGACCCACCTTCCTTGTTCGATCTCGAGTATGGGAACAGGAATCCCCCGGGCCTCTGCCAGGACCTTCTCAACGTTTTTCCAGTCAAGTGCACGCCCGGTGTTCTTTTCAATATTTCTCAATTTCGCATACATCTTCTCCAACTCGACCGCATTCGGGTCTTCCGGGGACGCATGAACTTCAAGGTAAACTATTTCATTGCGTTGACCTATCAGATATGGCTGGTTCACGATGCATACAGGTGTATGAACCGGCGTGTTCTCGTAGAGCTTCCGAATGTCTTCCGGATAGAGTCTCAGGCAGCCATTGGTTGCATTCAGACCAATGCTGGCCGGCTTATTCGTTCCATGGATCAGATACGTCGGCTTACTTAAATAGAGCGCGTATTCACCCAGGGGAT
>CAZDNQ010000723.1:0-2733 GCA_964506605.1 uncultured Victivallis sp.
GGATTGTGCTTCTCGTTGCGTGGAAGCACCTTGACCGCATATTCCTTCTCGTCCTTCTCGGAGATCGCCTTGTAGACGCTGCCCATTCCGCCGCCGCCCAGGGGCTTGAAGAGCCAGTAGTCCCTGATCCTCAGAGGAATCAGGATCTGGGCGGAACAGCCCGGGCAGGATGTGACTTCCAGAGGGGCTGCTGAAGAAAGCGGCACATCCGCCGCACAAGCGGAGCACTTGATGAAACCGTCCTTGAGATTCTGAATTTTAGGAAGCTGTTCTGCCATATTTCATTCTAAATGGATGATATTTTCCAATTTATAGTTTATCACCATAACGGACCAATTGAAAGCCCATGGTCTACAATTTAGGCTTGACGGGGTAATCCCCTGAGAAACAGGCATGGCAGTAATTGCCGGGCTTTGTCTTCCTCACGCATGACAGCATGCCTTCCAGGGAGAGATAGGAAAGGGAGTCGGCGTCAATTATCTTTGCGATTTCCGTTATAGACGATTTGTGGGCTATAAGCTCATCTGCGCTCGGGAAGTCAATTCCGAAATAGCATGGCTGGACATGGGGCGGACAGCTTATCCTCATATGAACCTCCTTCGCTCCGTTCTCGCGGAGGGTCCTTACTCGCTCCTTGCTGGTGTTGCCCCTGACAATGCTGTCCTCCACAAGGCATACCCTCTTCCCTTCAATCGCCTCGCGGATTGGATTGAGCTTCATGTTTACCGCAGTCTTCCTGTCGGCCGGAGAAGGCTTGATGAAAGTGCGTCCGACATAGTGGTTCCTCATGATGCCCAGATCGAAGGGTATGTCCGACGCCTCCGAAAATCCCAGGGCCGCATACATCCCGCTGTCGGGGACCGGCACTACGACATCCGCCTCCACCGGGCACTCCTTCGCAAGCTGGCGTCCGAAGTTCTTGCGGACCTCGTAGACGCTTTCCTTGAAGACATAGCTGTCGGGGCGCGCGAAATAGACGAGTTCAAAGATGCAGTGCGCGGTCCTCTTCGAATACGCGAAGATCCTGCTCTGGATTTTGCCGTCCAAGGCGACATGCACCATTTCACCGGGCTCTATGTCGCGCTCGTATTTTGCTCCGACAATGTCGAGGGCGGATGTTTCGGATGCGAAAACGACGGCGCCGTCAAGCCTGCCCATGCAGAGGGGCCTGAAACCGAAAGGATCCCTGGCGGCAATCATCCCGTCCTCGCAGAGTCCGATGATCGAGAATGCGCCTTCTACGTTCTTGAATGCATATTCGAGGGCGTCCCAAGGCAACTCGCCGGCCTTGTGGTGGTGTGCGGCGATGTGCAAAATTATCTCCGTATCGAGATCGCCCTGGAAGAGAGCCCCTCCGCGCTTGAGATGGTTGCGCCAGTGGGCGGCGTCGGAAAGCGTGCCGTTGTGGGCGAGGCCGAGGCGCCACTTGTCGAATTCAACTGCAAACGGCTGGGCGTTGGCGATATTGGAACCGCCATAGGTGCTGTAGCGGACATGTCCAATCGCCATCTCCTGCGGCTTCCTCCACCAGTCCTTGGGCAGGCGGTCGAAGACATCCGAGACCAGCCCCATCCCCTTCTGAATCTCGCATTTCCCCTGGCGCAGCACCATTATCCCGGCGCTTTCCTGGCCACGGTGCTGCAGGGCGAAAAGGCCCAGGCGCGTCAGGGCGGCGGCATCGGGATGGTTTGCAATACCAAATATTCCACAGGCTTCCTTGATCATAAAACATGTTCCTGGCGTTAATTATTTAACATTTTGGCGTAAGGCGGAAGCCTTAATCTATTAATGGAACAGCAAATTTCAATCTCCACAAGCCTGAAAATCTCACTACAATTAAACCGGACGTCAAGCACCAGCCTTGCAGGAAAAAGCAACGACGGTGTATCCCGTTCTTGAAAACCGGCGCATTGCAGCAGGTCCGGAGAATTCATTGTGGTTCTTGCAGCTGCCCACATGATGGGATCATGCTCATTGCAAGGAGCCGGAAAGTTACAGGCATGCACCGTTGGAGGATATTACTTTACGGTAGAAGCGTGCGGAATCCTTCAGCGTCCGCTTCTGCGTCCCGTAATCGACATGGATCAGCCCGAACCTGTGCTTGTAGCCGTCCTGCCATTCAAAATTATCCATCACGGACCAATGGAAATATCCGCGGACGTCCGTGCCTTCGGAAACAGCCCTGCGCAGGTTCAGCAGGTAGCCCCTCATGAAATCGATCCTGGCGGGATCATGCACCTTGCCATCGGCACTGACCCAGTCCGGAAGCGAAAGGCCGTTCTCCGTCACAACTATCGGGAGCTTGTAGCGTTCATACATTGACTTTGGCGACCAGTAAAGCGCTTCGGGGGTGACGTTCCATCCAGTAAGGGTCTGGGGATGTCCGACCGGGAACGGCACCTCCTCAAAGCCGTTTGCGCCGCCGGCGCGTATGCGCTTCCCGAAATAAGTGTTGACTCCAATGAAATCCATGGGCTGTCTTATCGTCTTCATGTCCTCGTCCGGGAATTCCGGGACATACCCTTCGAAAACATCGAATTTGTCAACTGGATATCTGCCAAGCACCAGGGGATCGGTGAACCAGCTTATGTTCCATACCTTGTCACCGACAGCAAACATCCATTTCCGGGCCGCATCGACATCCGCCTTGCGTCCTGAAGCGGGAATACCAGCCACGACGACAGGTGCAATCCCGATGGCCGTCTTCTTCCTGGAACAGGCTCGGACCGCGGT
>CAZDNQ010000724.1:0-2731 GCA_964506605.1 uncultured Victivallis sp.
GACAGTATATGCCAGGATGGGCAGGTTTGGGAGCCCCTATGCATCATTGGATTTCACCGCGGTGGATCCTGCGCTTGCGGAATTCGACAAGAAATCGACTCCGCTTGACCAGTTCCTCGAGCTTGTGGACGCCGTCCACAGGAAGAACGGCAAGCTGTTCCTCGACATAGCGATAAACCATACTGGCTGGGCGTCCAAGATACACGAAGACCATCCGGAATGGCTGGTGAGGGAACATGACGGCACGATACACAGCCCCGGAGCCTGGGGGGTGGTCTGGGGCGATCTGACCGAGCTCAACCACAACAGGCTTGATCTCTGGAAATACATAGCCGAGATATTCATAACCTGGTGTTCGCGCGGGGTGGACGGTTTCAGGTGTGATGCCGGATACATGATCCCTGCGGAAGCCTGGGAGTTCATAATTGCCCGTGTGAGGAATGAATATCCGGACGCCATCTTCCTGCTTGAAGGCCTTGGCGGCGATCCTGCGGTGACGAGGCATCTGCTCGACAAGTCGAACATGAACTGGGCGTATTCGGAACTCTTCCAGAACTACAGCAGGCAGCAGATCGAAGGCTATATCCCGTATGCGCAGGATATCAGCTTTTCAGACGGGCTAATGGTCCATTACGCCGAGACGCATGACAACAGCAGGCTTGCTGCGAAATCGCCCGCCTATGCGCAGATGAGGACGGCGCTCTGTGCGCTGACCTCTAGCAACGGAGCGTTCGGATTCACAAACGGCGTGGAATGGTTCGCCACGGAGAAGATAGACGTGCACGAGGCGAACGCGCTCAACTGGGGTGCGACGGCCAACCAGATCCCGCACATAGGCAGGCTGAACTCGATCCTCTTCTGCCATCCGGCATTCCACAATTTCTCGAAGCTGAAGTTCATCGATTCCGGAAATAAGAACGCAATTGCGTTCTTGAGGACCGATTCGGGGGATTCCAGAAAGCTCTTCATACTTGTCAACCTGGACTGCGAGAATGTTTCCAATGTCGTCTGGAAAGGTTCAGAGATCCCGTTCCAGTCCAAATCGCTCCTGGACCTGATCAGCGAGGAGTATTTCATACCGACCGATTCCGAGGATGGCACTTATTCCCTGCTGCTGGCGCCGGGGCAGGTGCTCTGTATGACTCCGGATATCGAGGAGCTCAAGCAGCTGCACAATTTCGAGACCAGGGAATTCAGGAAGCCCGGAAAGATTGTAAGGCAGACTGCGCAGGCGGTCGCCTTAGATGTCTTCTGCCGGAAGAACAGGTCCAACGTGCTCTGCGGTGTCTCCCCCCAGGAGCTGGCGCTGAAGCTTCTCAGGGATCCGTACGGGTTCATGTGCTCGCTGTACGACGGCGGAGACGAGGTGCCTGTGGTCATATGGGAATGGCCTTCGGACATGAGGAGGAATGTGATGGTTCCGCCGGGGCATTATATCCTGATAAAGTCCAGGCTGAGGTTCCATGCCAGGATCTCAGACGACTCCAGGATAATCAGGCAGAGGTTCAGCATGCGCGACGACAACGGCATTTATTTTGCGCTGTTCACGCCGCTGCCGGTCCCGAAACGGCATACGCCGTTGAAGATAAGGATGTCGGTATATGCCGAAAAAAAATCCATAAGGGAGGAGTCGTCCTGCCTTCTTCTGGCGGTCGACGACACCGTTGTGAAATCCGTATACGGGAATGACGACATCCGTTCAGGCGCGATGGTCTTCCTCGGTACGAATGGCCGTGGCGCCATGCTCAGGCCCCAGCTGCATTGGGCTGCGCTCAGAAGCCGCTATGACGCCTTTCTCGCCGCGAACCTCAATCCGGACTTCCCGGAGGACAGGCATGTCATGTGGAGGAGATGCAGGGCCTGGGTGGATTTCCATGGCAGAAAAGAGGTCTTCGACCTCGACACCATTGACAATTTCACGCTTCTGGACAGCGGTGGCAGCGGCACCTGGAACTTCCACATCCCTGTCGGCAACGGGCTTTTCGTGGACGTGGGGATGACGCTCACAATGTTCAGGGCCGAGAACGCAGTAAGGATGGATATAGTCAGACACAGGGCGAAGAACGACAGCGAGTATCTGCCGGATGATATTCCCGTGAAGATAATCCTGCGTCCAGACATCGAGGACCGCAATTTCCACCAGGAGACCAAGGCGATGTACGGTGCGGAGCACCAGTTCCCGAAATCGGTTGAGTCGTCGGGAAAGTCCATGTCATTCTCGCCAAGTCCGGATAGGAAGCTTGTCATAACCGGATACAAGGGTAGATACCTGAGCGCGCCGGAATGGCAGTACTCAATCTATCTGGAGGATGAGGCGTCCAGGGGGCTCGAGCCGTTCAGCGATCTGTTCAGCCCCGGCTATTTCGAGATCACGCTTGCCGGCGGCGAATCCGAGCAGCTTGTGGGGCAGGTCCTCACGCAGTGGGAGAAGGACAGGATCCCCATCAAGGTCGGGTCGGTGAACGAGAAGCCGGCTGAAACTGATTTCGACAAGGTGCTTTTTGCCGCAATGGACCATTTCATCGTCAGGAGGGACAATTTCAAGACGGTGATTGCCGGGTATCCATGGTTTCTGGACTGGGGCAGGGATACGCTGATCTGCTGCCGAGGCCTCATTGCCGCCGGAAGGATGGACGAGGTCGCCAGAATACTTCTGCTGTTCGCAAGGTTTGAGGAGAACGGGACGCTGCCGAACATGATTCACGGCGCGTCGGCGGACAATAGGGACACG
>CAZDNQ010000725.1:0-2728 GCA_964506605.1 uncultured Victivallis sp.
GGCGGTGATTGAGTTCAAGGTCGAGAAGGTAAAGGGTGACATAAGCGGACGCGAGATCAAGTTTATGTGTGAGGGCAAGGTCATGGAGATAGATCTCGACTGCCGACCCTGCGAATTCCGCATAAAAGGCGACAGCGGAGCCGCAATAAGCAAGGATGAATTCATGCTGTTGTCCCTGGTGTTCAGGAAGACAAGGAAGGAGAACCTGTCGGATTTCATCGGCACCACCAATGCTGTCAAGGTTGGGGATTCCTGGAAGATGCCGCCAGGGCCGCTGCTTGGAGAATTTGAGAAGCGCGGCCTGAAGCTGGATGAGCTCGCAATAGAAGGGAATGTAAAGCTGGCCGATAAGAGGAATATGAGCGGGTATGACTGCTGGATATTCAACGCAGGTCTGAATGCGAAGAAGGCAGGTGAGTTCGAATTCGATTTCCAGGCGGAGGTCTGTCTTCCTGCCGATGATAAGACCGGAGCCCTGAAAGTAAGCCGTACCGCCAGGCAGAAGCTGGACAAAAAGGTGGCAGACAAGGACAATGCTATGATGCCGGACCTCAAGGAGATATCGCTTGAGATAAGCGATGTGATGACAGTCGTGACGCTGCCGGTGCAGGAAGGAAAGTGACAATATGCGGGACATTAAAATACTTTATATAGAACCATTTTCAGGTGTTGCCGGCGACATGCTTGCCGCGTCCCTGCTTGGGCTCGGCGCAGACTGCAAAAAGTTCTGGGATGGCATCAGAAGCCTTCCGCTTCCGGAAAAGCCTTCAGTCAGCCTTGCGGATGTGGTGCGCAACGGGATGAAAGCATTCTATTTCAATGTTGAACTGGAGCATGACCACCACCACGGACATGAGCATCATCATGCGCACAGGACTCTTGGTGAGATTGAAAAGATAATCAGAAGAGCTCCGAAGCTTTCTCCAGCCGTAAAGAGAAGATCGATCGATGTTTTCAGGAAGCTTGCCGAGGCGGAGGCCAAGGTGCACGGCTCAGAAATAAAGCATGTGCATTTCCATGAGGTCGGGGCGGCAGACGCCATAATTGACATAGTAAGCACGGTGCTCTGCCTTGAGATTCTCAAGGTTGACAGGATTTTCTCAGCGCCGATGGCGCTTGGTTCCGGGACAGTAAAAACTGCCCATGGCCTGCTGCCGGTCCCAGCGCCTGCGACAGCCGAGATAATAAAGGGATGTCCTGCCTATGCCGGTCCCATTGCATGTGAATTGACTACTCCGACCGGAGCCGTACTGTTGAAATCCATCGTCGACGTATGGGGGGCGCCTCCTGCCGGCACGATAAGCGAAATATCATGTGGAGCCGGCACGAAGGACTTCAAAGTCCAGCCTAACGTACTCAGGGCTTCGATCATTTCATGCCAGGCGCCGGAGGCTTCAGGGAAAGACAGGATCGCTGTCCTGGAGTGCAATATTGACGATATGCCGGGCGAAAATTACTCATATGTCTGTCCTGAGCTTCTCAGGATGGGGGCGTTGGACTACGCACTGATCCCTGTCTATATGAAGAAGGGCAGGCCTGGGACGATTCTCCAGGTCATCTGCAGACCGGACGGAGTTGCGAAGTTCGCAGAATTCATCCTCAGGGAGACTACCAGCATCGGCGTGCGCTACAGGATCGAGGAAAGGCGGATACTTGAGAGGCGGTCCAGGGAATATGAGACGCCATGGGGTACAGTCGGCGCGAAACTGGTATTCGACGGCAAGGGCAGGGCTATGAGGTGCAAGCCGGAATTTGAGAGCTGTGCAAAACTGGCGAAATCGTCAGGGAAGGGTTACTATTCAATGTCTGAAAAAATCAAGGGACATATAAACAGGAGGACGGTGAAATGAGCCTGGTCAAAAAGGAACTTCTTGAAATACTCGCATGTCCTGTCGACAAGAAACCGCTGAGGGAGCTTGAAGCTGAGAAGAAGCTTGAATGCACCGCCTGCGGCAGGAAATATCCTGTGAGGGACGGTATACCGGTAATGCTGATAGACGAGGCTGAGCTTCCGGCCGGCATGAAGAATGGCTGAGCTCCGGAGGGGAGAATAATGGCTGACGATATCAATGACGTTAAAAAGGCGGATTCCGGCGATGCTTCCGCAGCGTCTCCTGCTGAAAAGCACGTGGCGAAGGAATCCCCACCCCATAAGAAGATTTCCAGCAAGGCGCACCCCTCCCACAAGTTCAAGGTGGAGCAGGAACTCCTGCATGTCCCAAGCTATTCCATGGATGCCGACAAGGACAGGCTGGTGCGCAGGAGGATTACCCGGATATTCATGTTCGTCACTGCCGCGCTGTTTGTCTTCATGCTGATGTACTACCATTCGATCACCTCAAAGAAGGACAAGGACCTCCGCGACAAGCTCGCCAATGTTGAGGCCCAGATCAAAAAGATAGAGGATGTCATCGGCAAGAAGAGCGACTATGACAAATACCAGGATGTTCTGAGGGCGCTGGCATGGATTGACTCAGGCATGGGGCTGGAGCCCGGCAATTATGACAAATGGAATAATCGCCGTGTGAAATTCCTCAAGTATCTTGACGACAGCTTCCCTGTCCCGGGCCTCAGCTTCGTGGTTCCGAAATATGCGATCGACATGGTCCATATCCCCCAGGGTGAATTCATGATGGGGCGGAAACCCGGTGAAAAAGGGGGGAAGGATGAGCTGCCCCGGAGGAATGTCACTTTGTCGTATCATTTCTGGATCGCGCGTACCGAGATG
>CAZDNQ010000726.1:0-2724 GCA_964506605.1 uncultured Victivallis sp.
CGTCCGGGCGGCAATAGACACTTTCCTGATCCCTGCTGTTGAAAACCATATCAAGGGAATACTCCTTGCCTCCCATGACAAGACCGACGCCGATGGTAAAGTTAATCGGCTTGCTGCCTTCACGGACGCGCGTGTCATTCCAGTAGAATCTGCTTTCACGAACAGGGATATCCAGTATGTTCAGCCGGTTGATGCCGACACCGTAGCGAATCTTGCTTTTGCTCTGTGAGTCACCCTTCTTGTCAAACCACTCACGGACGGCACGGTTCCACAGCGACAAGGCCTGAATGACCGTTGTTTTTCCCGCATTGTTCGGGCCGATCAGTACAGACGGATTGTCCAGTTCTATTCTGACTTTATCCTTGAAGCCCTTGAAGTTTTCTATTTCAACGTATGAAATAGTAGCCATAGCTTTTCTCCCGTCTATCATCCGTTTATCTCGATCCAGGGGGAAGCGACTTCCAGCAGGCTCAGGCCTCCGTGCGTGACTTTGCTGCTGCCTTGTACCTTCCATTTCCGCTGACCGGTCACGACACGCAGGCTGCCTTGCTGGATGAACAGCGGCGGGATGAACTTGCTGACCGGTTCGCTGCTGCTGGCAAAACGCTGTGCTTTGAAATGCTCCTTCATAATCCTGGCCGCTTCATCCTTCAATTCTGTGGAGAATTGCTCGGCGACGCCGTAGCCGTGATCGGAGGTGATGACGAGTTTCCGTCCCTGCCGCAGCCTATCGACGAAGCTCCAGAAGCCGTCGCTGGTAAATGCGGTCTTAGCCTGATTTTCCAATTCAGCACCCGTGCATCCATTGTGGATATGGTTATCCAGGAAGGAATGCCAGATGAACACGTTGGGCATACTGTCCACATGAACATCCGCAAAGGGAATGCAAACGCTGTCCGTATAGCATTCCTGCCCTGCAAAGACTTTGAAATTTTTGCTCTTGCCATTGTTCTCCAGATTGGCTCTGCCTGGCAGTCCCAGCGCCTGGGCGAAGGCATCGGTGTCCGACGGCACTTCGGAGAAGGTCACTGCGGTTTTGACGGTGATGTTCCGTTTCGCGGCCTCCTGCATGATAATCGGCAGCTCCCGCAGCGACAGAGCGTCGAGGATGAGGATGGCGTGGCTGTGGGGAATGCCGGTCAGGCGTGCGGATGTATGCGGGGCGGATGCGGAGAAGTCGCTCCAGAGCGTATATGCGGCTTCGCTCAGCAACCTGTCTGGAAAGACGGTTGCCTGGTGAAGCAAGGCGTAGTTGCCGCACTTCAAGGCAATCTCCAGAAGATGGTCGGCCATGTGCTGCCAGATGACCGCAGGGGCCTCCTTGCTGAACAGCAGAAGCTCAATCCATTTCTGATTATCCATTCTGCTCCTCCTCGTCGTAGGTGATATCCATCGACGCCTTGTAGTTGGACTTCAAGCGTTGGATGAGCGCCTGAAAATCCTGCACAGTGATATCTTCTATGCGTAATGATGCGTTCTTGAGCTTGCGGTTTTTGGCAACGCCCCACTGCTCGAACTTGCTGATCAGTGTGCTTGTATTGGCGGCTTCGCAATGCTGCTGCGTTTCCTTGGGCTGCGGCGGCATCGGAACCGGCGGAACCGGCGGAACGGGAACGACTCCACCACCGGGAACAGGTGGCGGAGCTGGCACAGGCGGCAATGGCACGGGCTGCGGAATGGGATTCGGAAGAGGATTTGGCGCAGGATGCGGTACAGGAGAAGGCACGGGATTGCTGCCGCCAGCAGCTTCAGGCGTGCTCAGGAGGATTTTTTCCATCTCGCTGCCGGTTGTCGCAGTTTTCACGCGAATACGCCGGAAGGCATCTTCTGTTCTTTCCCCGGGCTGGCTGATATACCACGAATTGGCATAGTTCATCGAAATCCTGCCCTCGGCAGCCAATTGCTGAATGGCTTCCAGTGTCTTCTGCTCGCCAAGATAGGGCAGTACATCGCCATTGGGAGGATTCAGCAAGGTATCCATGACATCCTTGATGTGAGAACCAACTTTCGAGGCTTCCAGGACAAGTTTGTTGAACACCGCCAAATCAAAATGGTTCTTCTGAATCAGCGCCTCCATATTCATCGGCGCTTCGAGACCGAGTTTCTCCAGGCGTTCAGATTCAAAGGTGGTTTGCGAGGGATTCGCGTAATCCCAGTGATGCAGAATGGCAAAATGCAAGAAGCGGTTTTTCAGTTCATCCATCAGCGGCTTGTCGAAATCCGTCTTGAGCGAACGGTATTCCGCCGCGCTTCCCCAGGCCTCCGGGGAGCAGAGATAGCTGCAGCGAGCCATAAAAAGGAGTTCTCGGTCTGCAAAGATATTCTTTTTCCCTTCCTGCCACAGGAAACGGAGGCGGTTTCGTTTGTCCTTGACGTGCGTGAAGAGCCACTTCTGCAGTTCTATATTGATCTGTTCCTTGCTCTGGAAAGCCTCGGGTATGACAATAAGGACGAGCTTTTTCCATCGGTCAGGTTTAAGTTCATCTTTCACCTCAGACCAGGGCTCTGTGTTCCAATTCGGGCCAAGAACGACAATATCCGACGGTGTGGAGCTGGTAGTCCCCGTGAAGCATTGTTCCAAAGATTTGATAATCCAGCTGATGTCCTTGGCAGGGAAGGTCGTGGAGAGATTCGGGTCGGCAGTGGCTGCCCATAGGTTATCGTTCTGGGCAATGACACGCACCTCGGTCTTGGTATTCTTTGCCTGCCCAAACCAAAAGAGCT
>CAZDNQ010000727.1:0-2723 GCA_964506605.1 uncultured Victivallis sp.
TCGTGGTGCCGTTGTTGAAGTAGTCACACTGCGACTTGAGCCAGAATCCGGCCCAGATCCCCTCGCCGGTGTATTCGTATTGGGCCGTCATTTCGAAGTAGCCGTATTGCTGGGCGAAGCCCTGTCCCTTGGTGTTTACGCTCGTCATGCATGCGCCCAGCACCTTGTTGCCTACCTTCTCGACGCGGAGGCGAAGTCCATCGTCCACGACCTTGAAAGGCCCGTCCGCTCTCAGCGGGCACGTGGCTTGGTAGGCACCGTGGCCAGGTGAAAACCAAACCGCTCCGGGACCGGGATTGCTGCCGTCCTTGACAATGTCCATCGCCTTGAAGTCATCATTGAAGGTCCGCCTATACTGGCTGAGGTCTATTTCACGGCCTTTCTGGCTGACATCCCATTTGAGTGACTGCCAGTGCTCCATGGTGGTCTTCGTCTGAGTCGTAGACGTCGAGACGCAGCTCACCGTTATGACAGCAATAAGAATTGCAAAACAAACTACAGGTATTTTCATGATGATTGCTTCCTTAAATTCTTAAAACGTTGACGTGTTGAAACCCGTCCTACTTATTTTGCGTTTTCAAGGACAAGAATTGCCCACATGGTAGGATTCTCAGTGCTCATGTTCGTGTCTGTCGGATCAAGCTTGAAGCGCTCATGCGAGGTGTCGGCGTCGTTGACACGTATTTCAAAAGCCATCTTCGCCCCGGCTTCAGGCTTGAATCCGGCGAATGTCTCCCATGGGATTGAGACTTCCGCAGTCCAGCCCTTGTTCGCCTTGCCGCAGAAGAACTTGGAGTTTTTAACATCCTCAATGACTCCTGCAGACCTCTCGGCGACCCTGCCGAATATAGGCTTGCCTTCGCCTGATGACGGCGTTATGAAAAACTGGTAGTCCTTCGGACCGTATCCGGGATTCTCCTCCCTCGGTTCGGCGCTTACGAATAGCTCGATGCTGTCCTGTGTATATAGCTTTGCGCGCGGTTTGTTGTTCAGGACTTCATTGTCCCTTACATCGACTGCGACATATAGGTTCTTGTCGTCCCAGGCAAACCATCCCATCGCGCTGGCATCGTCTCCGTTGACCTTGGGGTTCAGGATCGCGATCTGGGTCATGTCCTTCCACTCGTCAAGCTTGCCGTCCATCTCAGGCGTAGCCTTGAACTTGTATGCCGTACGGCTTGCGCGGGGAGGCTTTTCCGGTTTCGGGAAGCGGTCCGGGCGCAGTTCCGTGCTTGCGAGTTTCGCAGTATCTACACCGAGTCCGATTACGTACTGGACATCCTGACCAACCTTGAGCTTAAACTTCCCTCCCTCCGTCTTCACTGTCTTTTCAGAACCGAACATGTCTACGAGAACCAGCTCCTTGGACCCAGTCTCGACTTCGATTTCCTTTTCCTCGCCGAGTGTCCAGAGGACAAGGATGTTCTTTGCATCCTTCTCGAAAAGCATCGCTCCTACTCCGACTCCATACCACAGGTCTCCGAGATACCTGCTGCTGTCGATCAGCCTTGCGCTGTTCGCATGGGCGAGAAGCACGGGCTTCGGTTCCTGGTTTTTCCGTATGTAACCGAACCAGTCCTCGAGATATGTCGGATTCTTCTCGCTCTGTCCGACCCAGTGCGGAATCAGGGCCTTCACATCCTCGGCATATAGGTTCATGGACTGGCGGACGACAGCGCGCGCCTGGTCGAGTTCGGACTTCTTCGCCGGTCCTTCCGGCGTGGAATGAGTCCCGTATTCCGTAACGTATATGTCGATCTTTGTTCCGGCCGCATCGGAAATCCATTTGCGGTACGCCCTCATCCATTCACGGTTCTCAGAGGCGCCATAAGGATGGAGGCAGACCATCTTCATCCCCTTCATGCCTCCGGCCTTGATGACTTTCGCATCATACTGGTACTCGCTCATGTCCCCGAGGAGATTTGGCCCTATTATGGCATCGGGACGATCCTTCAGAATGACCTCCACAATCCACTGGCATATCGTGGAGAAATCCTCCGGCGACATCTTGTCCCAGGGCTCGTTCCATATCTCAAACACCTTCTGGTCCTTCGGGATCTGGGCAATGCCTTCTGCGAGCCATTTCTGGTAGGCTTCCTTTTTCGGAAGCGTCTTCAAGGTCCAGGCCCCCTTCCCGTATTTCTTCTCCCACTCCTCCATCGGACCGTATTTCTGCTCGTCGTACAGCTCTTTCGGAAAACGTTCAACTTTTATTACGACACACAGCCCGGGCGCATCCTTGAGCATCTGCGGAACACCGGTGTGTATCTCGCGGGTCCACTGCAGTCCGAGCTTCTGCATCATGTCGAGTGTCTCCGGCTTGTCGGTCACGCCACCCCACCATTTCATGCCGAAGCGGCAGTCCTTCTTCAGGAACTCCGCCGCGCTGCGGTTGACGAAATCCATGACGCCGAGAGTGGATTTGCCTTTAGTTTCCGGAGTCCTCGAATCTCCTGACTGTACCGACGCCGTATATTTCAGCTCATAATATCCGCGCGGAACTTTCCCGAAATCCATCTGCACCCTGGTCGCCTTGCCTGATTCAAGCTCGAAAGCAAAATCCTTTTCCATGACGGATTTTCCAAAACCATCCACAAGGACCGCCTTGACCGCTCCCTTGCCGGAGGCGGCGCCTTTTACAGTTGCATCGAGGCTGACATCCTGGTCCGGCGTGAATAGATTGCAGGGACTGTGCCTTGCCACGGAGATCGAAATGGATTTCT
>CAZDNQ010000728.1:0-2723 GCA_964506605.1 uncultured Victivallis sp.
AACCCGGCGGGGATGATGACGACTGCGCTGAGCTGGTTGTCGTCGAGCTGGGCGGGCCAGCGGTTGTTTGTATCGGTCACCAGCCTGTAGCCGATGCAGAAGACCACGTATCCTTCTTTTACAAGATATGGTGCGGCTTCATGTCCGTCGGTCCTGTCCCCGGCGCTCCAGGCGCCGCCATGCACGACCAGCACGGCGGGGCAGGGCTTTTCAGATTTGACTGCCGGGCGGATGACATCAAGTTTGAGCTCCTGCCCATCGGCCCTGCCATATGTCACATTCAGCTCCTTGACTACATTGCTGCATCCTGATGCGCAGAGCGCGGCAAGCGCCAGCGAGAAGACCTTGAATAAAGATTTCATAATATTCCCTTTCGAAATAGTAAAACCCGCGCTCCTTTGATATATCAATCCTGATTATGCGGAAAACAGCAGTTTGGTTACAACTTTCTTCATTATTAAAGAGAGGAAGAGAGGATATGGGGAACATCATGTGGGGGGAGATCCACATTCCTGCCCCCCATATCCTGATTGTTTCTGCGGTTATCCGCTTGAATACTTTATAATAAGATATATTGATATCAAAGTAATAATCGCTTTTTCCTTAAAAATATTTTGGAGGCGGTCCCATGAAATCAATCAAGCTCTTCCTTCCTCTCGTTGCCATCTTCTTCGCATCTTCAACTTACGCCAAGCCTGACGGGGCGAATGATGCCCGCGGCATTTTCCAGACGCAGATAACTGCTGCGGATCTCGATCCTGCGGCTTTCGCGGAATATGTGGACGGGAAGGAGAAGAAGATCGAATCATCCGATGCAAAGGACAGAAGCGCCGCTCCGCAGTGGCTGGTATGGACACAGAACAATCTGCCCGGACATGGTGGAAGGAAGTTCGGCGAGTCCAAGAAGGCCGGTCCGAGGCATCTCAGGATAGGTTTCACTGAGGAGAAGGCGGTCGGCTCCATAATGGTGTCGGGTGATGCCAGTGTCGGCGTGCTGAAGCCCGGAGCAGCATATCCCGGAGATCTCGCCGATGACTCCCAGTGGATATCCGCGGAGAGGATTAGCAAGGACAGGATCACGTCGGATGAACCGGACAAGGATGGCAACCTGTTCATCTGGAATCTTCCAGCGGGGACGAAGACCAGGGCCATCCGCTTCACCCATGTGGCGCAGGAGACCGACAAGACATACTATGGGAATGTCGGCGGGGTATATGTCATCCCGGAGCGTTTTGCGAACATCGCACCGCAGGCGCAGGCAATTTCGAGGAGCTCCAACGAGAAGGCAGGCAAGATAATCAACCAGAATTCGGACGGCTGGGGCGCATGGGAGAACATGAACAATGAGGACACTCGTGCAAAAATTATTTCAGAAGATCCGGAATGGTTGATGCTGGTGTGGCAGAAACCTGTCACATTCCATGGGATCGGTCTGGATTTTCCGGGTTTCAGGAATTCAGAGCTTTATATATACAAGGGAGCTGACACCGTTCATCCGCGCGACTCTGCAGACAGCGACTGGGAAAAGGTTGTTGACATGAATGGAATGAAGTCGTTATATCCACTCCAGCTTCCCTTATGGATGTTCGACTTTGGCAAGGATGTGAAGACAAGGGCGCTCCGTCTGAAAGTCACTGACGCACTTGTAGAGAAGGAGGAGCATCCTCACATAAAAGGCAAGATAATGGATGGAAAGAGGATCTGGCTTGGAGAGATGTTGGTAATGCACAGCCTCGGTTCCGATCCGCTCAAGACAGCGATCGTAGGGAAGAGCGAAAGCAAAGTGTCGCAGGATCTGCTGATCCCGGTCAAATTCAATCTTCCCGAAGACGGATTTGTCACACTTGTCATAGAGGACAAGGACGGGAAACGCATCCGCAACCTCATATCCGAGACTCCATTTCCGAAAGGCGAGAATATCGCATACTGGGACGGTACGGACGATCTTGGGCGAGACATCGAGGCCGCAAAACACGGACTCTACCACATACCTGCCCAGTTCGTCGCGCCAGGAGAATACAAGGTGCGCGGACTCTGGCGGAAGGAGATACATTCCTTCTATGAGTTTGGAGTCTATAATCCCGGCAATCCTCCATGGAGCATAGCCGACCATACCGGAGGCTGGCTTTCCAACCACTGTTCGCCGATGGCTGCGGCATTCGTTCCTGCTGAAAAATCTCCGACGAAGGAGCCGGCGATGTTCCTGGGCTGCTATCTGACGGAAGGTCCCGACGGGCTCGCCTGGGTGGATCTCGACGGGAAAAAGCGCGGTGGCAAGGGCTGGATCGGCGGGAACTGGACCACGGCTCCTTATATATCATATGATATAGGCCCCAAGGCCGATCCCGGAGTCCATCTTTATGTCGCGTCCATGGGCAGGGCGGAGAATCCTGATGCAAGCAAGAAGAAAAAGAAGGACAACCCGATCCCGGAGCTGCGCGTAACTGCGCTCACGGCCGGGAGCGACAGGCCGATACTCAAGCAGCAGTTCGAGATGCTGCCGGACGGAATAACGAACGTAGGCGGCGAAATCGGCGGAATCGCCGCATACGACGCGACGGTTGTCTGCAGCCTGACGAGGACGAACCAGCTGATGTATATAAATGCCACCGAGGCAACTGACAAGAAACCGGGCAATATCATCGGAACTACGCAGGTCGATTCACCGAAAGGCATTGTTTTTAATCCGAAGGGACGGCTCTTTGTCATATCCGGAAAGAAGG
>CAZDNQ010000729.1:0-2721 GCA_964506605.1 uncultured Victivallis sp.
GAGGTTGACAGACACGATAAGGAACTATCTTGAGAAGCGCTTCTCGCTGCATGCCCCCACCCAGACAACCACCGAGTTCATGGAGGACCTGAAGCGCGACAGGAGCCCGCTGAAGAACGACGACAGGGATTTCCTGAAGGATTTCCTGACGGCTGCGGATCTTGTGAAGTTCGCAAAGCTGCCGGCGGATGAGATGGTAATCGAGAACGCCATAACGAAGGCCGAACTGCTGGTAAAGACGACTAAGCCGGCTGAAACGGTCGAAGGTCGCCAGTCTTCTGCGGATGGTAAATCTGCGGTCAAGAATCTTGTTTTAATCTATGTGCCACTGTGCCTTTTCACCTTTGGAGCTTTTAACATATGACATTCGCGTATCCATGGCTGCTGCTGCTCTTCATCCCGCTTGCGGGCCTGGCATTCTATGTCTTCAAGAGGCGGAATCCCACGCTGATCATATCCTCAATCAGGCCTTTCACAGGTCCGGCCGCATCAGGCGGCGGCGCGTTCATTCTTTCGAACCTGCCGACGCTTCTTTATCTTGCCGCGGCAGCAATCCTGATAGTAGCAGCCGCGAGGCCGCAGCGGGGAATAGAGGAGCTCAAGCAGAGGGCCGAAGGAATTGATATAATGCTCATCCTTGACGTCTCCCCCAGCATGATGGCATTCGACGTGCCGGACAAATACAAGACCGGCAAGGAAGTCGCCTCAGCGATCAGTTCCGGGAAGCTGAAGCCCAGGATCGCGATCGCGAAGGAGGAGATCAGGAAGTTCATCGAAGCCAGGCCGAACGACAGGATCGGGCTGGTCGCGTTCTCCGCCCTGCCCTATGTGGCATGCCCTCCGACGCTTGATCATGCCTGGCTCTTCGCGCATCTCGACAGGCTTGACGCGGGCAGCCTCGGCGACCAGACAGGCATCGCGAGCCCGATCTCGAGCGCGGTGACAAGGCTGAAGGGCTGCGACTCCAAGCGCAAAGTGGCGGTGCTCTTCACGGACGGCAGGAACAATGTCGATGCGCAGATCACGCCGCTCCAGGCTGCGAAACTCGCAAAGAACTTCGATATAACAGTCTACACGGTCGGAATCGGCAGCAGGAACTCCTTCATGATACAGGAAGGCTTCTTCGGGAAGCAGCTTGTACCGATGCAGGACGAGTTCGACGAGAAGCTGCTGAAGGACATAGCCGACTCCACCGGCGGCAGATATTTCACGGCTTCGGACAAGGAAGGACTGAAGAAGACCATGGACGAGATCGACAGGCTCGAGAAGACCAGCGTCGAACAGCCCCGCTTCGTAGACTACCGTGAACTCGCACCCCCGCTGATAACCGCCTCGCTTGCGCTGATCCTCGCAGGTTTCCTGCTGGGCACCACGTGGTTCCTCAAGATACCGTAGAGTCGTTCACTTCCCTGATTTCTTCTCCGGCGTCTTGTCCTTCGAGATGATCACCGCATGTGTGTCGACCTTGAACTTGAGCTTGGCCGCAAGGCACACATACTCTATCACCTTGGAAAGCGGCACATCCGAGAGGCTGATCGTAACAGCTCCGTCCGGGACATCCTGGAATACGAAATTCACGCCCTTGCCCTCAGGATCAGCCTCCTTGCTCTTCTCGCGGATCATCTCAAAGAGATCCTTTATCTTCGCCTCCTCCACGTCTATTTTCTTTATTATTATCCTGTTCAATTTGTTCTCAAGCGACTGCGCGCATGCGGTACCACAGAACATAAGGAACAGGCCGGCGGCAATCAACAGCAGCATTAAATTCTTCATGGTCACCTCGTATTTCTGGAATAATATAGCTCAATAATACTGGCTGGACACATGTTTTGAGGAAAAACCATCGCTGCCATAATGCGCCTGTCCTGATAAAATAAGGAGCGAGGCCATCCCTGGCCGGCGCATTGGCAAAACAGGCCTGATGCATTCCATCACGATACCCTGTCATCCCTTATCCTGATGACAAACAGCAGGGAAATGCACATCGCCACTACGGTAATACATGCCGCGGGTACGATTGAATGCGATACCGATCGGACAATGCTGCTCGTCAAAGTCGCAAGCAGTGCGGCGGGGAACATGATGACCGTTACGAGGGAGACATAGGTCGGTCGTCTGTTGTCCGGCGATATCTGTATTGGATAGGCCATGTTTGCCACCCTGTCCATGAAAAAGACCATTCCAAAAATGAAGAATATCCCCATGAAATGCCATGCAGTTGCAGCAAACGGCAGCATTATGAACAGGACTATGGAGAGG
The DNA here is from genome assembly GCA_964506605.1 of uncultured Victivallis sp. Taxonomy (GTDB): domain Bacteria; phylum Verrucomicrobiota; class Lentisphaeria; order Victivallales; family GWF2-50-93; genus GWF2-50-93. The sequence continues at coordinate 2,260 of CAZDNQ010000729.1, forward strand.
CACCTGGATATGATCAGTATCCTCCGGCATCCATGGAAGTCGCCGACGAATCCGGCGATGATGTTGCCGGTTATCCCGCCCAGCATCTGCACGGTCAGGAGGACTCCCGCATAGCTCAGATCCTTGTCCAGCACCTTCATCGCATGTATCGCAAGGAAGGGGATGACAACGTAATAGCCGTACCCGAAGAATATTGAAACCATCAGGTTCCTGAGCTTGTCATCGTTCCTGATGATATATGGCAATGAGGACAGGTTGTCAATAAGGTCCACCGTCTTTCCGCCATGCTTCTTCTCGGGCGCATGTATCTCATCGACCATGGAGATTGCGAACCATGAGGCCGATATGAATCCGAAGGCTATCAGATGCAGTATTCCGTAACCGATTATGCCGGGATAGGCTGTAAGGATGTCCCTCACCGCAAATCCGGCGGCGATCCCGAGCAGCACTGTCATTATGAAA
>CAZDNQ010000730.1:0-2720 GCA_964506605.1 uncultured Victivallis sp.
AACGCGTCATAGATCGCGGTGCATCCGCGTTTGAGGAAGGCATACGACCATCCGCCCGGGGCCGCACCGAGATCTATGACGCGTTCCTCCTGCTTCGGCCTGACCTTCATAAGATCGAACGCCTCCTCGACCTTGAGATATGAGCGCGACGGCGCGTCCTCGTCGAATATCATCCTGTGGCATCCGCCCTGGCAGGGATCGCTGAGCCTGTCCGAATGCATGGCGGCGCCCCAGAGCCCCTCGCCCAGCATGCAGATGTTGAGGACCATCATCTTCTCCTGTCCGAGGTCTGCATCGGGGACGTATCTCCTGAAGACGCGTCCAAATCTTTCCCTGCAGAAATCAATGAGGTTCTTCTTGAAAAACTTGATCTTCGGGGATATGGAAAGATATGTGTCCTCCGGCGGGAAGACATGGAGCGTCCATTTCATCTCCGACCTTGTGATCTCCGGCAGGATGTTCTTCACGACATCCCGCGACATGTTCTTCAGGTTTCCTTCCGGTACGAAAACCGCATTTTCGACGCGCTGCCGCTCGAAGATGAAAAACTTCTCCGGCAGGGACGCTCCGGCTGCGAGATCCGCAACTATCCGCCCGGGCCCTTTTTCAACTATAGTAACCGAGGGGCCGCACTTCGAGGCGATCTCCGCGGCAAGCGTATCTTCAAAACGTTCCTTTGAGAGAAATACTGTTTTCATAAAATTCACAACTGAAGTTGTGGACTCCTATATGTTTGCTGTCGAAAGAGGCTGCAAGCGCTGATAATTCAGGGAACCTCTAAAAATTCACAATTGGCGCGTTGCGGAAGATTTTTGAAAGCTTAAAGAAGAATTTCTGACTGAGGCGTATCCAAGGCGATACGCCGAAAAAAGAATATTCTTCTTTAAACCAAAAAGATCCGCAACCCAAAGGGCAAAAGATTCTTATGGATTCTGCCTTCGTCAATATCCGCTCGCGCATACCACCTTGGGTATGCTCTCGGGATATTTCCTTGCCATCTCTCCATAATTTACTTTTGCGCGCCATTTGTCAATTTTTAGAGGTACCCTTCCATAAGGGAACCCCTGAATCGGAATTCGCCAATTCAAAATCAAAAATGCTTTGTCTCTTGTCAAAGCTGTGATAAAGTACAGTTTTGAGTTTAAAAACGGGGAATTCCAGCTGATGAACCTGCCGAACAGGATAACGATGGCGAGGATAGTGATGATATTCATCTTCCTCGTCATATGCAATGTCGACGAAAAGCTGCCTCCCAGCTGGCAGATGCCATGGAAGGCGGTCGGACTCTTCTTTGCATTCCTCGCCGGCCTCACAGACATCCTGGACGGCTATGTCGCCAGGAAATACAACCTCATCACCGATTTCGGCCAGCTCATGGATCCGCTTGCCGACAAGATATTCATGGCGACAACCTTCATAATGCTCGTGGACAAGCAGATACTCGCAGGCTGGGTCGCAGTCATAGTGCTTTCAAGGGAGTTCCTTGTCACGGGCCTCAGGCTTCTCGGCGCCAGCAAGGGCGTGGTCATACCTTCCGACATCACCGGCAAGCTGAAAACCTCGCTGCAGATGGCGTTCGTGGTAATTGGTGGTTCGTTCTGGGTCCTCGGATGGGACATCCCGCACATACAGACCGTTGTCTGGGCGTGGTGGCTGTGGGAGATATCGAAATGGATCATCATCGTAGTCACCATCTATTCCGGAGTGAACTACTTCTACCGGCTGAGACATCTCTACCTGGACAAGAAGAACCTGTAGGCGTGGAAACTTGATACTCGATACTTGAAACTGGAAAGATTATTCCTGATTCAATGAGCCAGACACCGGACTTAATCAAAAATCGAAAATCATCAATGGAAAATTGAAAATGACATGAGGTAATTATGGCATTGTGGGGCGGAAGGTTCAGCGGCGGACAGAAAGAGGAACTTATCGAGTTCACCGAGTCCGTGTCCTTTGACAGGAGGCTTTACAGGCATGACATCGCCGGAAGCAGGGCGCATGTCGACATGCTCGCCTCATGCGGGATCATTCCTGCGAAGACCGCGAAATCAATAAAGGCCGAGCTTGAGAAGATCCGGAAGAGGATCGAATCGGGCAAGTTCAAGTTCAGCAGCGGGCTTGAGGACATCCACATGCATATCGAGAGCGAGATCATCAAGGCCCTCGGTGACGAGGGCGCAAGGCTCCATACGGCAAGGAGCCGCAACGACCAGGTGAATCTCGATACAAGGCTCTACCTCAGGGACGAATCAGCAAAGATAATTTCCGGCATAGGAAGACTCCAGAAGGCGCTGGTGTTCCAGGCCGGGAAGAATCCGGACGCCATCATGCCTGGCTATACACACCTCCAGCATGCGCAGCCGGTGCTTTTCGCGCACCATCTGCTGGCATATGTCGAAATGTTCGGCCGCGACGCCGGCAGGCTTGCCGACTGCATGGAAAGGACGGACGTACTAACGCTTGGCTCAGGCGCGATTGCAGGGACGACACTCCCGATAGACAGGAGGAAGGTCGCGAAGGCCCTGGCATTCCCGGCAATCTCCCGGAACAGCATGGACGCCGTCGCCGACAGGGATTTCGAATGCGAATTCCTGGCCTGCCTTGCGATATTCGCAATGCATGTGTCGCGGCTCTGCGAGGACCTGGTGCTCTGGACATCGAAGGAATTTTCCTTCGTCGAGCTTGCCGACGCCTTCTGCACCGGTTCCAGCCTGATG
>CAZDNQ010000731.1:0-2719 GCA_964506605.1 uncultured Victivallis sp.
AGAGTAAGAACTAGTTTTTACTTTCATGCCATTTCCGCATATCTCCCTATGCTGGTACATAGGAGAGCCGATTCATTAAATCAAACTCTTTATCCTGTTAATCCTGTCATCCTGTCAAAAGGAATTTCTTTCACGGCAAACAAGTCTGAAATCTAGAGGCAATCTCGAGGCTATATCCAGCCTTGGTGTATCTGTATTTTTCTAGTCTGCGCAATGTCAGTGTAAGTCTGTGGCTAAAATTCTTTGCACTTCTCCGGCTTGTCCGCCATAGCCAAAAGACGACGGCTGGATTCGCCGCCCCCCCCCTCTGCCCTCTGTCTTCTGCCCCTACACTCTTCCTGCCAGATAAATCCAGTCTGTGCTTTACGTCTGTGGAATTCTGTGGCATGTTATACATTGATTCAAACAAAGGAGGACAGTATATGTTTACACGTGTAGCAGGACGTTTCGTACTGGCGGTCGGGGTCATCTTGTCTGGAATTTTCGCGTTCAACTCCATTGCCGCCGCAGATGACGCCAAGGATTCGGACTTGTCCAAGGCCATTTCAAAGGTCAAGATATTCTCGGGGCTGACAGATGCCGAAAGGTCCGACCTGCAGTCCGCCGCCGCGCTTCGCAAGGCCAAGGCCGGTGAACGCATCATCGACAATGGCAAGATTATCGACAGGATGTTTTTTATAATCGACGGGCAGATCGAGGTCTGGATGAAGGGCAAATGCATTGAGACGCTGGGCGCGCAGTCCCTTGTGGGAGAATTCGAGTTCCTGAACAAAGGTCCGACATCGGCCGAAGTGCGTGTCTCCAAGGACGCCGAGATAGTTGAAGTCAACTACGACGCCCTGTCCACCCTCATGGAAAAGCAGCCTCGCATCGGGTATGTCCTCATGCGCGAGATCGCCAGGACAGAGATCCTGCGCATCCTGGCGGCCAATCCTAAATAAGATCCAGCCCATGCCCAACCTGAAAACCAAGAAGAACTCCGACATCACAATATGGGGTCTTGGAGAGATCTCCAGGCGGCTCGCGGTCGGCCCTGCCGATTTCAACATCGTCAGCATTAGAAGCTCCTGCCTGTCACCGTCCGAATATGACGCCTTCGAAAAGTACAGGTCAAACTACAATGGCATCATCGTCGAGCACTTCGACGACATCCAGTCCCCGGAGCCGGGCTGGATCGTCCCTGGGAGGGAGCACATCCAGCGGATCCTGGGATGGACGCTGGGCATGAGCAAGATCGCCGTCCATTGCACCGCCGGCATATCACGGAGTCCGGCCGTCGCATATCTCATAGCCTGCCAGAGGTCGCCGCCAAGAGAGGCTCTCCAGGTCCTCGATCCCATGATGCACTTCCCCAACCGCCTCATTATAAGCCTAGGCGCAGAAGCAATGGGGGACGAATCGATCCTGTCTGAATACAACAGGTGGTACAGGGATGAGTACAGGATCTTCGGGCTCTAATCCCGGACACAGTCCCGCACAGGCAAAAGCATAGATCAAATCTCCCCCACGGAGGCTCAAAGGCGCCGGTAAGCGGATGCTGGATGCCAGGGCACAGGGAAGAAGGAATGATTCGCGTATTATCTTACCGGAAAATTGAAATATGTATCCGGATACGGCTCGTTCTTCAACGTATAGTGCCACCATTCCTTCTCATAGTTCACAAAACCGTGTTTCTCCATTACAGACTTCAGCAGCAGCCTGTTCGCCTTCTGCACCTGGGAGATCCTGCTGCATTCCGTCCAGGAGACAGAACCGAAGAAGTCGAAGTGAGATCCCATGTCCAGCTCCTTCCTTGACGGCATATATATTATCGTCAGATCCACCGTGCTGCCCTTGCTGTGGTTGGACTTCGTCCAGACAAAACCGCCCTTGAACACCAAATCCTTGTCAATCTCAGGATAATACTCCTTCTTCATCCTGACGTCCGAAAGATCCTTCGACCATCTGACGAAATGATCCACTGCCCTCTGCGGACGATATGCGTCGAAGATCTTAAGCGACATCGAATACCTGGCCAGTTCATCCTGGACGTTCCTCAAGGCGGAAGCCGCCTCTCGGGTCAGTATGCATTTCGGAGCCTCATAGCCGTCGATGACATCCCCGATGAAATTGTTATTCGAGGCATAACGCATGTCGATGATGACGCCCGGCGCCACGGCATCGACATAGGCGAACCCTAGTGGCAGCGCCAATCCTTCCCGGCTGCGGACCTCCCCTGCCCTGTCCGCAACGGATATGCAGCCATCAGCAAGGACAAATACCGACAGCGCCAATATCAACAGGATAAATCTTTTCATGAAATACAATAGCTCATTCGCCTACAACTCTCAAGAAGGCAAGCCGCGCAGGTTATCCGGGAGACTGCCGAGGCAGGAACTAGCAGATTCAACTCTGAAGTGCGACAGCTGTTCCTTTAAACACCTCTCCTGGCGTCATGTAATCCAATGCTTTTCTGCGGAATCGGGGCAAATTTATTCCTGTCTGGAGCAAGGACCGAGGCCTGTTCTAGATTTCCGGAAAGAGGCGAATATCATCTTGGATAATGCTTGCGGGTGAAGAGTTCGACCTGTGAAGTTCCGCCTTCGGCAATGCCGAGTTTTTTGGCTGCGGACCTGGAAAGATCAATTATGCGGTTCTCCGCGCTGGGTCCGCGGTCGTTTATCTGGACATATACCGAATTGCCGGTTTCCCTGCTTACGACCTTGACGGTCACGCCCAT
>CAZDNQ010000732.1:0-2714 GCA_964506605.1 uncultured Victivallis sp.
GGCAGTGGGACGACCGCATATGTTGCGGAGCAATGGGGGCGGCGGTGGATAACGATAGACACAAGCCGAGTTGCGGTATCTATTGCTAGACAGAGGATACTCACTGCTAAATATGAATATTTCAAACTGCGTGACGAGAACAAGGGTGTTTCGGGGAATTTCATTTACAAGACAGTTCCACACATCACATTGAAGAGCATAGCACAGAATACCAACCTTGATCACATCTTTGTCCAACATGAACAGATACTGGAAAAGGCGCTTGAGACCTGCAACAAGGCGTTGAAATCAGTCAGTGAAACGCTACGCAAAAAACTTGCGGCCAAGCTTGAGGCAAAGGAAAAGAACGAGGGTAAGAAATCCATCACCGATGTCGACCGCAGGCGTTGGATACTGCCGCCGGAGAATAGGGATAAGAAAGAGAAACTCATTGTTACTGCGGACTTCGCAGGCTGGTATCACTGGGAAGTTCCGTTCGACACGGATACGGACTGGCCGAAGGAGCTGCAGAACGCCGTCTGCGAATATCGCAAGGCCTGGCGCACAAAGATGGACGAGGTCAACGCCTGCATATCGCGAAACGCCGACCAGGAGGAACTTGTTGACCAGCCAGAAGTCGTGAGGAACGTGATCCGAGTATCTGGGCCATTTACTGTCGAGGGCGTGAAGCCGGAAGAACTTTCTCTCGGCGAACATGGAATTTTCGACCCGACTCCTAATGAATGGGAAAAAGACCAGCCGCCTACCTTCATCCAAGACGAGGTTAAGAATGTCCATTCATATCTCTCAAGGATGCTCAGCCTCATAAGCATGGACGGCGTGACGTTCCCGAACAACCAGCACAGGAAGTTCAAAAGGATTGAGGCGCTTTATGAGCAGAAGACCGGCTCTCCGATACATGCCGAAGGGATATGGGAAGGAACCGACGAGAACGAACCCAACAATATCGCTGTCGCGTTCGGCCCCCAATATGGGCCAGTCTCGGCAATGCAGGTAGAGGAACTGATCCATTCAAGCAGACGCTATGACGAACTTGTAATAGCAGGATTCAGTTTTGATGGAGCAGCAACTATTGCTATCGAAGAATCAAAGCATCCCAAATTGAAGATCCACATGGTACACATTCGACCAGATGTGAGCCCCGGAATGGAAGGTCTTTTAAAGGAGACTCCAAATAGCCAGCTCTTTACAGTTTTCGGTCAACCGGAAATTAAGATAATCTCCAACAAGGATGGTGAGTTTCAAGTAGAACTTCTCGGAGTAGATGTATATGATCCTGTGAAAGGAGAAATACGTTCGACAGGTGCAGAAAAAGTTGCAGCATGGTTTCTGGATAGCGATTATGATGGGCGTTGTTTCTGTATAACCCAGGCCTTTTTCCCGGATCAGGATGCGTGGGATAAGATTGCCAAAAGCCTCGGTAGCCAGGCCGATACTGATGCTTTTGAAGCTTTCAAAGGAACAGTATCTATGCCCATCAAGCCTGGAAAGCACAAGAGAATAGCCGTAAAAGTCATTGACCCAAGAGGTAATGAGGTGATGACATTTGCTAAACTTGCAGATAAAAATTAAACACCGGAGGATACGATAATGGCAAAAAGAAGTATTGAGATTCCTCCGAAGGACTGGGTACCAACGCAGGCAGTTGAAGACCCTATAATAAATAATCCCTACAAAGTTCCTGAGTATCACTGGCTTTATAAGTCCGGCATTCCAGAAAAAATGCCAGGGAGAAGGCCTGCGAGTTACTGGTATAAAACGAAACGAACCGGTGCAGCTGATGCCGAGATGGAACTTTTCAAGGAGGAGAATTCTGATAATCTCCCTCTTGTTAATGCACTTAGGGAGGATGTTAAGCGTTGGCGCGAGTCCGGATATAGGGGCGCCTCATCGGTAACAAAGGATCTTTTACAATGGTGGTCCCGCGAAGACCGCCCGAGACCTTTCTTTTTCTGTCAAATGGAAGCTGTTGAGACCATGATCTATTTGATGGAAATAGCATTTCAGAAAAAATTGACCTCCACAGGATTTAAGAATTTCGAAATTGATGCCAGAAACTATGAACTTCTGTTAACTGGAGTAAAGCCGGATTTCAAGGAGATTCCTGGCGATTTCTATCCCAGACTCATTGATGTTCCTTCTGATTCCAATCTTCTCCCGCTTCGCAGAATGGCTTGCAAGATGGCCACTGGTAGTGGCAAGACGCTTGTTATGACGATGATAATAGCCTGGGGATTCTGTAATCGGTCTCAGAATCCATCTTCCTCCAATTTCCCAAATGCAGTCCTTGTATGTGCTCCCAACCTGACAGTACGCAAGAGACTTCAGGTGCTAAAACCAGATAACCCGCATAACTATTACGATCTCTTTGACATAGTGCCTGCCAAATACCGGGAATCTCTCAATACAGGAAAAATACTCATTACAAACTGGCATGCTCTTGCCTTGAAGAATGAGCACAGCGAAGGTGGTAAAAGCTATGTAGTAGTCAACAAAGGTGAGGAAACGACGGATGCTTTCACTAAGGACAGACTCGGTGAGCTTGCCCAGAGGCTTCCAATTCTGGTTCTGAACGATGAAGGTCATCATTGCTGGCGCGGTAAAGATCTTTCAACCGATGAAGAACGGAAGATCATGAGTGAATTGAGCAAGGAAGAAAAGGAGCTTCTCAAGGAAGAAGAGGATGAAGCCCGAGTATGGCTTGCCGGACTCGA
>CAZDNQ010000733.1:0-2713 GCA_964506605.1 uncultured Victivallis sp.
CGGCGGAAAATGCTTTGATCACGTGAGCCAGTTCGGCCTGAACGTCTGCCAGCTCGTGAGCTGGGATGCTTCGCAGGCTACTGAGGAGATCGCGGCGACAGTCGTCAAGGAATCGAAGAAGTCGAAAGTCAGGGTCTGCGCGATGTGGGCAGGCGTGCCAGGTCCGGCAAAATGGAATTTCACCGAAGGGCCATCGACCCTCGGGCTCGTTCCTGCGGAATTCCGCTGGCCCAGGATCGAAGCATTGAAGAAGTGGGCTGATTTTGCTTCATGGATAAAGGCCCCTGCGATAATCACGCACTGCGGCTTCATACCTGAAAATCCCAACGATCCGAACTATCCCGGAGTCGTCGTCGCCATCAGGGATGTCGCCGAATACTGCAAGAAGAGGGGAGTGGAGTTCTGGTTCGAGACCGGGCAGGAGACGCCTGTCACCGTCCTGCGCACGATCGAGCGCGTCGGCACCGGCAACATGGGGATCAACCTTGATCCCGCCAACCTCATCCTCTACGGAAAGGGCAACCCGATAGATTCCCTGGATGTGTTCGGGAAATATGTCCGCAACATCCATGTGAAGGACGGCTTCTATCCGACGAACGGCGACAATCTCGGACACGAGGTGAAGGTCGGCGACGGCAAGGTCCGCTTCCCTGAGTTCCTGAAGAAGCTCAAGGAGATCGGCTTCAAGGGCGAGCTCATCATAGAGCGCGAGATCAGCGGCGACCAGCAGGTAAAGGACATCCGCGAGACAGTCGACAACCTCAGGAAGTGGCTTGCGAAGTGCTGACTTCGCAGCTCACCCTCCTGAAATGAAAACATCTCCGGCGCCTGAAAACGCCGGAGATTTTTTCAGCTTATGCCTTGAATTCGGGGCCATGCAAGGTATTATTATCTCTTATTAAACTTGCTTGTGGAGGACTTGGACCGTGAACGAACTATTCAACGCCGATACCCAGGCGATCATCTTCAAGCTGCTCCTTTCCGGAGCTCTTGGGGCTGTGATCGGCTTTGAGCGCGACATGCACGGGCGTGCGGCAGGAGTCAGGACGAACCTCCTTGTCTGCATGGGCTCCGCATTGTTCATGATCGTGTCTGAGATCGTCGCGAACCGCGTCGCAGGCACCTCCGCAGGGAGATTCGCCGATCCCGGACGCATCGCCGCCCAGATAATCACCGGCATAGGCTTCATCGGCGCGGGAGCCATCATCAAGGAGGGCTTCAACATCAGGGGGCTCACCACGGCATCCTGCCTATGGCTCGTGGCCGGTCTCGGCATGGCCGTCGGCGCCGGACTCTACATTCTCGGCATCTACGCCACCCTCATCGCCATAATCTGCCTCGTGGTCCTTAAGAACTTCGACAAGCTTTATCCGCGCGACTCCTACAGGACTCTTGTGATAGATTTCCCCAATGAGACGGATCTCACGGAGATAGTGAAGCCCCTGAAGCAGTTCAAGGAGCTGAAGATACTGTATTTCGACTTCGAGAGGAACTTTGACAGCGGGACCACCTCGGTCAAGCTGACCATCCGCCTTTTCCATAAAGGCATAACCGACAAGCTATCCCACTCGATCATACATGCATTCCTCGATGCGAAGATCCCGGTAAAGCGCATCAAGTGGGACCACAACTACTGAAATTTTCCAATGATGCGTGCATCATTGGAAAATATGACTGCAGGCTGGCAAATCCCGCCTTTGATGGTAGATTCAAGCCCTACAAGAAATCTAAAGGAATTCAATATGAGAAACATCAGTCTTCCAATCGTCTTCATTGCAGCCGCAGTCGTGCTTTCGTCTTGCCTGTCGTCATCGAAGCCTGCAACAGGTGCTGCTGTGGATATGTGGTCGGTATACAACCAGACCTTCAGGAACGCTAAATACGTCGACCTCAGCCATACGATCAGCCCCCAGATCCCCGTATGGGAGGGATTCGGCCCTCCGGTATTCGGCCCTGCGATGAACCCGCTGACTTCAAAGCCGTACAACTATGCTACGGAAGGATTCGAATCGACGAGGATCATACTCTCAAGCGAACAGCTGGGGACGCATATCGACGCCCCGGCGCACTGGGCCCCTGAATATCCCGCAGTCGACGAAATACCGCCGACATTCGTGATACGCCCCCTTGTAGTAATTTCGATTGCATCCAAGGCTGGACAGAATCCAAACTACCATCTCAGGGTCGATGATATAACCGAATGGGAGCTTAAGAACGGCAAGATCCCGGAGGGATCGGTCGTTTTCGTGAGATCCGACTGGTCGCAGACATGGCCTGCGGCAGCGCTCGCAAGACAGAGATATTTCCCCGGTGTCACCCTCGATGCGCTGAAACTGCTCCACCAGGAGAGGAAGATCCTCCTCCACGGACATGAACCCTTCGACACCGATTCAACTCCGGGAATGGATGCCGAGAGCTGGCTCATGCACAACGGCTATGCCCAGCTTGAAGTCCTGGCAAACCTCGACAAGATCCCCGAAAAAGGAGCCCTTGTCATAATCGGTTTCCCAAAGTTCCAAGGCGGGACAGGCAGCTACGCCAGAGTGATCGCGGTATGCCCGCCTGAATGGAGATATGGAGTTTCCATAGACGAGGTCAAGGAGTCCCCTCTGCCCAAGTCGGATAAGAAGCTCATGTGGGACTTCAATCTCGGCGTCCGTGTAAGAAAATAGAATATCCAATATCGAACAAGGAATATCGAATGTCGAAGTAA
>CAZDNQ010000734.1:0-2712 GCA_964506605.1 uncultured Victivallis sp.
AAACCCCCCTTTGCCTGTGACTGCTATAGTGAAAGACATTGTTGCAATTTTCGATTTTAGTAGGTACGGGCTTCAGCCTGTACCATGAATTCAAAAATGGTACACCCTAAAGGGCGTACCTACTGCTAATGCGCATGCGGCGTACCGCAGCCGTCGCTGACCCTTGCGAGTTCACTCTTCATGGCGGCCAGCTCCTCTTTGAGGACGTTCAATTTTTCCGTGTCCACTTTCTTCTTGTCCAGTTCCTCGATCCTGTCCTCAAGATCCTCTATCTCCGTCATCATCTTCAGATATTTCTGCCTTTGGACATCAGTTTTCATTTGAACATCCTTTCCATGTTGGATAAGATTGACTCAAAAGACTTCCTGGTTTCAGGTTCAACCACTTCCAGCACCGATCTCGCCTTCATGTCGGCCTTCCTGATCTCCGGCGAAAACGGGATCGTCCCCAGGAGCTCGCGCTCCGGGAACGAGTTTCTAACAAATGTCTCGTCCTCATGGCATGTCACCCTGTTCGCCACGATATGGAGCTTCTTCAGCCCGATGTCGTGCGCCATGCCGATGATCGCCTTCGCGCAGTCAACCGAACGCTGTCCGGGCTCGACCACGATCAGCAGTCCGTCGACGCCGCTGACCGTCGCCCTGCCGAGATGTTCGACGCCGGCCTCCATGTCCATGATCAGAGCCTCGTCCTTGTGGAGTATCAGGTCGGTCACCAGCGCCCTGATGAGTATGTTCTCAGGACATGCGCATCCGCTGCCGCCTTTTTCAATCGCACCGACAACGATCAGCGATACGCCGTTGTGGTTGATGGCGAATTTACCGGCGATGTCCGACACTTCCGGATTGAGCTTGAACATCTGGCCGTACTGCTTGATCTTCGCCCCGGTCCGCTCTTCGATCAGGGCCTTCTGCATGGCGATCGGGACAATCTTCTTCCTCGTCTCCTCCGGCACTCCGAGCGCGACTGCGAGATTCGCAGCCGGATCGGAATCGAGAGCAAGCACTTTCATCTTCTTTTCCGCCATGAGCAGGGCGAGGGCCGCGGCAAGTGTCGACTTGCCTACCCCACCTTTTCCTGATATGGCGATTTTCATGGTTTATCTTCTTAAAGTAGGTACGGGCTTTAGCCTGTACCATGAATTCAAGAATGGTACACCCTAAAGGGCGTACCTACTTAAAATCCGTATTTCGCCTTCATCGTCTTTGACAGCTGGGACAGCATATCGAAGACTTTTTCTGCATCAGCAGTCTCCATCGAGCCTGTACCGCAGGAAGGTGTCAGCATCGCCTGTTCGGCGATGAGTTTCTTGTCGATTCCCTTTGCCGCCAGGTTGTCCATCATCTTCTCGAGATGTGCGACAAGCTTGTCGACGGTCTGTTCCCTGATGGCGGTGGATGTCGGAACAACGCCCCAGGCGAGGATACCGCCGCGTTCGAAGTGCGCCTTCACGGCCTCCGGATACATTGCAATCGTCTCGCCGAATCCGAACGCGTCGAAGTTCACGATGTCGACTCCGGCGTCGATCAGGATGCTCCATTCGGTGTTGCCGCAGCAGTGTACGCCTGAAAGGGCGCCTTCTGCGTGCACTGCCTCGGAGATCTCGTTGACAAGCACGACGACGTCGTCGCGTTTGACCGAGACGTATGTCGAGCTGCCGAACGCAGAGAGGATAGGCTCGTCGATGAAGCAGATGACCTTGTCGGCGTACTGCTGGAACTTCTGGATCTGCCAGCGGCATTTCATGGAAAGGCACTTGAGGATCATGTCGCGGAACTCCTCATTGTAGTAGATGGCGCGCTTGTTCTCGTCGACAAGCGTCAGCGCGAAACTGCACGGGCCGGTGGTCTGTACCTTTACGAACGGCAGCTTTGCTCCACCTTTCGCCTGCAGCGCCTTCTCCAGGGCGTAGATGCCCTTCGAGAATTCAGGGCTTATCGCCATTGATGAGAAATCCTTCGAGCCATTTTCCTCTGTCGCGGAGATATACCCCTCGTAGAGCTGGGCGAAGGATTCGGAATAGTCCTTTGAAGTGTCGAAATACATCCTGTGCTTCACCTCATCGATCACCGCGCAGGGCATACCCTCGGAATACTGGACTTCCATCTGCTCGCGGAGACCGAGTTTCGGAAGCTGCGGCCAGATCGGGGCCTCGTGCATCTTGGAAAGGGAGACTTTTACTGCATAGTCGGGATCCGGAAAAGGCATGCTTCCGATACCTGTCGCGGTGAATTTTGTCTTCATTATGGTTTACACTCCTTATATTAATTTTTATTTCAAAGTTGAATGTTCGAAGTTGGATGTTCGATGTTCATTCCATTATCTATTTGTTCCCATTCGCTGTTTCACCGGTTCGGATTCTCGGGCATCCTCCGTAGGAGGACGAGTTACTTCTTATACGCATCCACCGCCTGCTTGATTGCCTTTATGTGGGCCGGGGTTGTTCCGCAGCAGCCGCCGATGATATTTGCGCCTGCCCTGATGAGTTCAGGGACTCTTTTAGCCATTTCCTCCGGGGTCTCCGGGAAAATATCAACGCCGTTCACGTTCTTCGGGAGTCCGGCGTTCGCGTGGACAAGTATCAGGGATTTCGGAGCGGCCGTCTTTATCTCCTTGACGATTTCGATCATGCGTTCCATGCCGTTTCCGCAGTTGGGCCCGATGATGTCGGCACCGGCTTCAAGCGCGGACTTTGCGGCATCGGCAGGGGTG
>CAZDNQ010000735.1:0-2708 GCA_964506605.1 uncultured Victivallis sp.
TCTTCCTGAGAATTGTCAGAACTTTGGATAACATTTGTTCCCTTGCCGTATTTAAAGAAAGACTTAAAAGGTTATTATACAGACTTTACCTGATATTTCCAATAAGGATTATTGAACGACAGCATGAAAAAAATAGGCGGAATCAGCATACTGACGGACTGTTATGAGTGCCTGGACATCGATCCGGCAGGCATAAACGAACTGGATCTCGGCTGCGGCAAGGGCGGGTTCACCTGCGTGCTTGCCGGCAAATATCCGGAGAGGAATATCTTTGCCGCCGACGTCATGCTCGGACGTCTGAGGAAGCTCGAGAAGCGCGCAGGCAGGCTGGGACTGTCCAATATCGGGCTGCTCAGGGTCGACGCCTGGAACCTTGCCGGTCATTTCCTCCCCGACTCCGCGTTGGACCGCATCCACATCCTCTGCCCGGATCCATGGCCCAAGGACAGGCACCGCGGCAACAGGCTCCTCAGTTCGGAATTCATCGGAAGGCTGTTGCGTGTCCTGAAAAAAGGCGGTGTGGTGCATTTCGCGACTGATGACAGGAACTATTTCGGATCGGTCACCAGGCTTTTCGAAGGCAATGCCTCCTACATCCGCGATGATTCGAAGATATCCGACATCCTAGACATCAAGTCCGACTTCGAAAACAAGTGGGAGTCCGAAGGCACAAGCGTCTTACATTCGGCATGGGTAAGGAAATGATTCCAAACGGCAGCAATCTTATTTCAGCTCTTCCCTGACTTTCTTTTCAACAATGGTGTCCAGGAGAGTCCTGGCGGGCTCCCATTTGCCTTCATAGTAGATATATCCATTGGCAGAGTAGACCTCTTTCTCGGCCTCTTTAAGGGCGTCATTGAATAATGCATCAGACTCAGCCTTCCTCTTCCTGTCAAAGACTTCCTTCTCCTTCTTCATATATGACTGGACGGAGTCGGCTGCAGTATACCATTTTCCGTCAATCTCGCGAAGTCCGCATTTCTTCAGGAATTCACTTTTCTCATATTTCCTTGCGACATCCTCCTGGACCTTCTTCTCCCTCTTCCTGATCTCATCCTGGTAGTTGCTGCGGGTCTTCTTCAGGACTTCGTCAAGCAGGTCCTTGCTCGGCTTGCAGGTGCCATCCTTCGCCGCGGAATATCCATATTTAGCATAAAACTCCTGCTTTTCGGAGGACTCAAGCTCAAGCCTGTATTTCTCCTTGTTCTTCTTGAATTCATCCAGGAGCTGCTCGGACATCTTCTGGACCTTGATCTCGCATTCGGCCTCGTTGAACTTCCACCTCTCCACCGCCGGCACGTCGCTTAGGAGGATCTGCCTGTCGCCGATGATCACCTTGGTGCCGACCCTGCCGCCATATACGCCCTTGACAGGAAGCCCGACGGCATCCTGCATCTCAATGGTGTCGCCCTTCCTGTATCCGCCATATTTCTTTCCGATCTCCGAAACCTGTCCGTATAGCGCCTTGCCTGAATATTTCTCATCGACCCTCTTCTGGAGGCTCGCCTTGAATTCCGCTTCAATATCCTTGAGAGAGGCGGAAGGCTCCTTGACGGGGAGCGGTATCTTCAGCTCGCCCGCAATCCTTTCAAGCTCCTTCTGCTCGTTGAAATTCCTGTCTATGGCCGCGAGCTCCCTTGTCAGCGCGGCCCTGCTCTCCTCCTGCATCCTCTTCATCGCCTCGTCGACGGTCATTGTGGAAGTGGAATTGTCCTTCAGGCCCAGGTTTGTGCAGATAAGCCTGCGTGTCTCCATCTCATTGAAGTTCGGGAGCGCGGCGATCTTCTGATCGGCAATCCGCCTTGCGGCTGCGCTTATCTGCTTCTTCAGCTCCTCCGGACTTACCGACGGCGCCCTCACATCCTTTGAAACACCAAGCTTGGTAGCCGTGCTTTCGAGTATGTATTTCCTGATCTCCTTCGCCTTCGCCGACTTCTTGTACAGCATGAAGCCCCATATGCACATGATGGCAAGCGCAACTATTCCTGCGAATACCGCATATACTACAGTCTTCCCCCCGGAGAAATTGATGCGCGGAATGCGGCGCGCCGTGGAGCTTATCATCGGAGGAAGGACTTTTGAGGAATCCTTCTTCAGTATCTCGTAATGCTGGACCATGTCGTTCTTCAGCGTGGCGAAGTCATGATATCTCTTTACAGGTTTCCGGGCGATCATCCTGTCGATGATTGCGATGATCTTCGGATTGCAGTGCTTCAGGAAGGCCGACACGCTGACGATCCGCAGGGAGGTCAGATGCTTTGTTACAAGGTCGTTCACTTCAGCCAGCGAATAATATGTCCTTCCGGCGAGCATGTAGAAGATGATCATGCCGAGGCTGTAAATCTCGCTGTATTCGCCTTCCGGGGCGCCGACTATCCTCTCGGGTGGGAGGTAGAACGGGGAGCCGTTGAGCTCGTCGCTCACGTTTTCGTGCGCCGCCGCATCCTGCAGGGACATGCAGAGCCCGTAGTCGAAGAGCCTGACAGTCCCGGTCTTGTCTATTATGATGTTCTCGGGCTTGAGGTCGCGGAAGAGGAATCCGGACTTTATGATGTGAATTTCCGCTTCAATTATCTGGAGGGTAATCTCTACGGCCTCCTTCTCGGGGATCTGCTTTCTCGATTCGACCATGATGTCAAGCCTGTCCCCGTGGATGAACTCGGTGACCATGAAATATTCATCGCCGTCAAGCCCGTAGTCGACGACAT
>CAZDNQ010000736.1:0-2700 GCA_964506605.1 uncultured Victivallis sp.
AAGAAGGATAGGCCTGGCCGACTGCACGCCCTGCCTGAACGCGGCCCTGGCTGCAATCTTGAACGCCATTTCAGACGAATCGACGTCATGGAACTTGCCGTCATACACCGAGACCTTGATGTTCTCGACATGGCATCCTGCGAGAGGCCCCTTGAGCATCGCCTCCTTCACGCCTTTCTCAATTGCGGGAATGAAGTTCTTCGGTATGCTTCCGCCGAAAACGTCGTTCACAAATTCGAAGCCTGTCGGATTGGCCGAAACCTTCAGGAACACCTCGGCAAACTGTCCATGGCCGCCGCTCTGCTTCTTATGCCTGTGATGTCCGTCGCCGGTAGATGTGACCGTCTCCCTGTATGGAATCTTCGGGCTGGCCAGATTGACCTCGATCTTGTTCGTATTCTTGAGCTTCTTGACAACCTGGTTGATGTGCTGGTCGCCCATTCCGCGCAGGAGCAGTTCGTGTGTCTCATCGTTGCGTTCAAGCTTGATCGTGGGATCGCTGTCTGCGATCTTCGTAAGCCCGGCCATGATCTTCTCCTCCTCGCCTGCCTTTACGGCGGTCACTGCATATGCCATGACCGGATTAGGGTATGGAACAGGTTCGAACAACATGTCTCCATGCGAATGCAGGTCGGTCGTGAGGGTGTTTGAGATTTTTGTCGTCTTGAGCTTTGGAACCGCCACTATGAAACCCGGCAGCGCCTCGGTTATCGGAGACTGGATCTTTCCGTTGGCGATGAAAATCCCGGCATATCTCTCCTTCTCCCTGGTGGAGACGTTCAGCATCTCAGATTCCGCCACGAACTTGCCGCTGTAGACGCGGTAGAGCGTCAGCTGCCCGATGAACGGATCTACGATGGACTTGAATACGAACGCCATGCCGGGCCCGTCCTGCTTGAGCGCGAGTTTCTTTCCGTCCTTCATCAGCTTTTCACCGGCCGCCAGGGGATTCGGGAAGAAACTGGCTATGCTGTTGATGAGTTCTGTCACTCCTATGTCCTTGGCGGCGCTGCCTGCAAAGACAGGCACCAGCGTCCCTTTGGCGATCGCCTTGGAAAGACCTATGGCGATCTCATCCTCCGTGAGGGCCTGCCCCTCCAGATATTTCATGGTGAGGGCCTCGTCGGTCTCGGCGACTGCATCCATTATCTTCTCCCTGGCCTGGGCGACCGGGGCGGACAGTTCGGCGGGGATATCCTTGTCGGAAAGGACGTTTATCACCTTCGACAAATTATTCTCCTTGCCTACGGGATATGTCAGCGGGACGCAGACGGTGCTGCCATATGCCTCCTGTATCTGGGTGAGCACCCTTTCGAAATCCGCAAGCTCGCGGTCGAGCCTGTTCAGGAAGAACATCCTCGGGAGATTCCTCTCCTTTGCGAGCGTCCAGGCCTTGCTGGTTCCGATTTCAAGCCCTGCGACTCCGTCGACCACGAGGAGTACTGCGTCGCTGCTGTGCACCGCGGCGATGGTCTCGCCTATGAATTCACCGTATCCGGGCGTGTCGAGGAAGAAGAAATGACGGTCGTTCCAGGCGCAGTTGAGGGCGGTCGCATATATGCTGCTGAGCTTTTCCTGTTCGTCAGTGGTGTAATCGGATATGCTTGTCTTGTGTTCTACGCTTCCAAGCCTGTCAACGGCCTTCGCCTTGAAGAGGATCTGATCGCATAAGGTGGTCTTGCCGCTGTGAGTGTGCCCCGCCACGGCGAAATTCCGGATTTTGTCAACAGATACTTTCATCAGAGAACTCCAGGTTTTTATTATTATGGTTTATTTGAGAAAACACTCTTCGACATGTTCCCGCTATTTCCATGACCCAAACGGACTTCCAATCCAATATCCTTGCCCTTCCCCGCCTGTAAAACGCGGAGAGGGGACTAAAAACATAGCCGATACCTGGCGAATTGCAAAATGCATCTGTCAAAAGTAGAGCGGATTTTTCTACCAATATTCATTACTGAAATTCTTGAAATTTAGGGTGTTCCGATGTATATAAATCTTCTGGGGGAGGATCTTATAAGTTCCGTAATATCACATTTATTGGGAAAAATGCAGGATTCTTCCGAAAATACTGCGGACGGCGTGGACAACATCACTCCCTATGATGTTGTCGCAAGCACGCATGTGGGCCTCGTAAGGGAAGTCAACGAGGACAGCTACGTCTACTGCGTAGATGAGAACTTCAAGAACGCCTTCGTGGCCGTAGCCGACGGGATCGGCGGACACGACAGCGGCGACATCGCCAGCAAGATGTGCACGCGCACCCTCCTGATCGCCTGGCGGAAAAGCCTCCTCTGGCGCGGAGCCACGGTCGAAGAGCTGAAGAACTTCTTCGAGGTCGAAACCGTGAACGCCAACGAGGCGATCTACCGGCTCAACAAGACCTTCAACGTCCAGCACCCGATGGGAACCACCCTGGTGGCGGGCATACTGACCAAGGATTCGATCATCACCGCGCATGCCGGCGACAGCAGGTGCTACAGGCTGCGCGACGGAATCCTCGAATGCCTCACGGAAGACCACAGCTTCGTCGCCGACCATGATCTGGGTCTGGCCGGTGGGGATGAGGACTTCGCCGTTTTTTCCGCCGCGCACGATCGCGCCGAGGATGGCGCCCTCCGGAAAGCGGAAATTCTTGAGCACCGTGCCCGCGATCCGCGAGCCTTCCACGACCTTGAATTCGATGGCCTCCGCCTGTTC
>CAZDNQ010000737.1:0-2696 GCA_964506605.1 uncultured Victivallis sp.
GTGATGAATTCGGGGAGGAAATAGTTCTCGTTGAAGTTGTTCTGCGCGTAGCAGAGCCGGTCCGGCATCAGCGCCGAGTTGTAATTATCCTCCGGCGGGAAGTGGGTCAGAACTTCGGTGTTGTCGATGCCGCGCCAGAAGAAGGTGTGGTACGGGAACTTGTTGAACTGGCTCCACGAAATCTTCTGAGTGAGGAAGTAGTCGCAGCCGGACTTCTTGATGATCTGCGGCATGGCGGCGGAGTAGCCGAACACGTCCGGCAGCCAGAGGTTCTTCACGTCGAAGCCGAACTCGTCCCTGTAGAAGTTCTTGCCGTGGAGGAACTGGCGGACCATCGACTCGCCGGAGATGATGTTGCAGTCGGCCTCGACCCACATTCCGCCCTGGCACTCCCAACGGCCCTTCTTCACCATGTCCTTGATCTTCGCGTAGAGCTTCGGGTAATGCTCCTTCGTGAAGGCGTAGTGCTGCGCCTGGGATGCGCCGAACACATAGGTCGGATATTTCTCGAGGAGCGTGATCTGGCTTGCAAAGGTCCTGCCGCACTTGCGGACGCCCTCGCGCACGGGCCAGAGCCAGCCGGTGTCGATATGGGCGTGTCCGACAGCGACAGTCGCGAGATCGGACGTGGCTGCGGGCTTCGCGAATTCAACAGCCAGTATCTTCCTGCATTTTGCGGAATTCGCAATGTTGTCGGCGAAAGCGTCGATGGCGGCGTTCAGCGCCTTTGAGATCCTGTTGCGCCTCACGCTGTTTTCCGGGAGGACGCCGGCGAGCGACTTCAGCACTTCGAAATCAAGCCACAGACCGTATGTGTCCCTGTCGAAGGTGCAGATGCGAATCTTGTTCACGATGCCGGTGTATTTTCCGTGGCGGAGCGGATCCTTCGGGCTGGGATCGCCCTGGAGCTCGATCCCGAACAGATTGTTCGCGGCGGTCTCTATCCAGAGGTCGACTTTCTCTCCGCCCTTGCATTTCCTGAACAGGTAATGGATGTCCTTGCAGTAGTCCGTCTGGAACACCGATCCCTTGGTGATGCTCTGGACCGGTAGTCCGTCATTCATGAAGATCAGTCCTTCGCCGTTGAAGTCCAGCTGGGCGACGACTTCCTTGCCCTTCCATGACTTCGGGACTTCGCCCTTGAGATGGAACCAGGCGCTGTCCCAGGTCCTGCCCCAGTTCTCGCCTTCCTTGATCTTCCTGTATTTAAGTGTTCCCTTCTTAGAGAACGGGACCGGTTCTACTGAATGTGCGAATTCCGCATCGAGGACTGCGTGATCCGTGATGACGAGGTTTGAGAGCCTGCGATAGAAATTCTCTATCCTGGTGTTATAGAGGTTTTTCACCCTGCTGTTCATCTATGTTGCACCTAGTTTTTAAGTAAGCGTTAATCTGGTAGCGTCTGCCTCATAAGTAGGGCGGTTTTTAAACCGCCAACCATGTGTCGGGTTAAAACCCGACATACTTTTAAGGACAATCAGTTTCAAAAACATCCAGCTTAACGACTACTTGTTTTTGGTGGGGTTTTGCATGAAAGAGCATAAGGTAGTTAGGAGGGGCAGGAAAGCAAGCCGTCAAGGATATTATTTGGACTTCGGCTTCGGCTGCTCGAAATTGAACTTGAGCCTCGGATAATAGAGTGGGATTGTCTCCTGTTTTGAGAACAGGCTCTCCCTGGTCTTCTTCTCGTCTGTGAGGATGAACGAGAAGGCAATGTCACCGCGGATATTCCTGTTCTTGGAGTCCTTTATCACGTTTGTTATCCAGTTCGGATCGATATGGAATATCTTCTTTAGCGGCACTGACATCTCGAAGAAGCAGGAGTCCCCTGATGGAGAGACGGAATATTCGAACTTCACATCAGGATCATTTTCGGAGAAGTCCCAGGAGAATCCGGCGGTTTTTATGTTGTCGGTCCTGAAACATGCCGTACTGCCGGGCATCAGGTTGAAGCTGAGCGAGTTCTCCAGTCCTGCCGCGCCGATCTTCCTTATCATGCCTTCGTCCTTGATCAGGCCGGCGAAGACCACGCAGTCCTTCTCGAGGGACGCGCCGAATGAGCATTTCCCGGACGCCTGGAACTTGGAAAGGTCCCACTCGTCGGGATATCCGTCGATCTCATATTTGATCTTCGAATCCAACGGTTCATCGAATATCGGGGCGATCTTGTCGGTCAACTTCATCACGTTCTCGATGGAGAACACTTTCGGAGTGTTGTTTATGAGGAGCAGCACGTATCCGTTCGCCGAGATCGCGTCGGGACATGAGGCATATCCGGGGAAGGTCTTGAGTTCGGCCTTCTTGTTCCTGTAGTCCTGGATGACGATGTTCGTCTCCTCCGAAACCTCCTTGTTTGCCGTGGGATGGAAGAAGTGGAATGATTTGTCGCCCGCCAGGAAGTTCAGATCGTTCCATCCGTTCATGTTGTTCAGGTTCTGGTAGGGGCTGATCTCCTGCTTGTACACAATGTTCTTTGACTTGACGTCGAAGCAGACGGCCGAGAACTTGAACTCCCACGGCGGCTTGGAGAGGTCGTTCACAACAAGGCCGAGGAGGTTGCTTCCGTCGCCCACAGGGGACGTGCAGAAGTTCACGTTGCTGCTCAGATCCTCGCGCCTTTCCATGTCGAGCAGCGACCAGACATGCTGCTGGAAGCTGCATGCGACCAGGGTGGAGCAGGGGCGCACTGTGCTGTA
>CAZDNQ010000738.1:0-2689 GCA_964506605.1 uncultured Victivallis sp.
GTTACCGGTTTACGGCAAGTCTTGCTTTATCATTATCTGGCTGTTAGGACAGTATTTATCCTGATAGTCTTCTGGCTGGCTGTCCTTAGCTACATGATGTATTCCGAAAAGGAGAGACGCGACAATCTGGTAAAAGAAACTGTTGAAGAAGCTAATAAATCCATTGGAAGTCCTCCGGTCGTCACGTTCGACGATTCCAACTTGAATCTGCCTTCAGAAGAGGAAACCGCTAAACTTAAGGATAAATTCTCTAACCAGAACAATATGAATAAATTAGACGATAAGAAATCTCCCAGTGAGGCCCGTGAGAGTTTCACCTCTGGCAAGGCATCGGACCCTCCAAAGAAATAAAGGAACCTTTAAATACTGAAAGGAGCATAATGTTTGATTCACCTGACTTCCTTTATACGCTGTTTGGAACGCTGATACCATCGTTGCTCTATGCCATCGCGCTATGGTTCTTTGCTCCAAAACGTCCGAAACTCCTAGCAATGTCATTGCTGTTCCTGGCCGGTGCAGCTCTGATAGCTCCATGCTATATGGCCGAGTTTGCGCTGGATATCGCATTCCCGTGGGGTTCGTCCAGACATCTGATGTGGAACATCCTTCCATCGGCAATCCTTGAGGAAGGCACTAAACTACTGTGTCTTGCTCTCTCATTCCGTATGCTCATCGAACGATCTGACCGTTGGCAATATTTCTTCACGTCCGGATTCGTGCTCG
The DNA here is from genome assembly GCA_964506605.1 of uncultured Victivallis sp. Lineage (GTDB taxonomy): Bacteria > Verrucomicrobiota > Lentisphaeria > Victivallales > GWF2-50-93 > GWF2-50-93. The sequence goes on from CAZDNQ010000738.1 coordinate 724, forward strand.
CTTCAGGATTCATGTTCATGGAGAATTTCGTATGCATGGTTGAATACGGTGACATATATGGACTGCTGGAAAACAGGACCTGGGTGGTGGAGATGACAGATCCCCTGTTCGGAGGAATTGCCGGAATCGGGTTGTTCCTCATCATGAAGAAGAGATGGCTCATGTCGTCATTGTTCATCCTTCCTCCTATTGCATTCCATTTCTGCCACAACTTAGGAGTCATTGTCCTTGGCGATGTGCCATGGTGGCCTCTTTACTTCCTTGGATATACCTCCATGCTTCTGGTCTTCGCCTGGGAATACCTATGCACATCCTCGGAAACAGAATCTCCAGCTGAGAAAACAATTTTGGCCGGGAATGGAAGCCTGAGATTTCTCAGAAGAATATGAATTCACCTGATAAGTAAAAAAGAGCCGGTTTTTACACCGGCCCTCTTTTTATTATTTCAGATCAAATATCTGTGCAAGTCCACGGTAGCACTTGTCCGCCCTCGCAGGAGAATACTTCTTCGCCATCTCCGTAAAGCTATTATACAGGCTCCACTTTGAAGGCTCCGAAAACTCCTCATGCCTCGGTTCCCTGAACTCCTCCAGTACCGTGACCACATCGCAGGACGGGATTGTCCCGACCTCTGCGGCCTTAACCACGGTGATCCGTGCCTCGTTGATGGATATCCTTTCTCTCTTCAACGTGGTTATCCGTACGTCGAGGGCAGCGTACTGGAGTTCGATACTGTCGAACGCCTGCGGAATAACTTCACGTAGCCGTATGCCGCTCGTGTGCTTCCTGTATACGATGCTGGTTCCGTGAAAACACAAGTTCTCACAGACAAACACGCTTACTCCTGCTGTCATGCCCAGAGCCAACTGTTTGTCATTTGAGTTCCTGATTCCAAGCGCCCGCACATATTCGGGATGTCCGTCTGGCTGGAAACGCAGAACTCCGAACATCTTCGTGCCTGCCGGGTTCAAGCCATACTCCTCTGAGAGGATCTCGAAGTTCCTGTTCTTAGCCTCGTCAGCTATCATCTCCGCAATCTCATAGTGCGGAACAGGCCTCCACGATGAAGTCGCCATTGGGGTTGGAACATACTTCAATTCCTCCCTGCCGACTCTAGGTGAGCCTTTGAACATCATCAGTCCGTTCATAAGTTTCCTTTCTGTTATATCATGTTCTTTTCCCTGAAGCTGAAATACGAAGTTTCACTTACGATGATATGGTCCAACAGCCTGATGTCGATGATCTTGGCCGCATCTCTCATATCAGCCGTAAGCCTTACATCATCGTTCGATGGTTCCGTATTCCCGCTGGGATGATTATGTGCGATCACGATGGCCGATGCGTTCATCATGATTGCATACCTGAATATCTCCCTTGCATGGGCTACAGCCTGGTCGGCTAGCCCGATAACGACGGTGTAGTAACCCCTTATCTGATTCTTGGGATCCATCACCAGCGTGATCAGGTGTTCCTGCTCTTCGGACGCTATTCCCGTAGCCCGGATATATTCAACCACCCTGTCAGGTGCGGACAGTTGGAAGTCCTCCCTGATGAGCCCCGTCTTCTCCCGCTTCAGCGTGTATCTGTAGACCGACTGTGTAGCCATGCGTCATGCAGCCTTGGCGAATGTGATCGTCTTCGCCTTTGCCCGGTGCCATTCCCTGCATGCTCCCTTATACTGGCAGCCATCGCAGAAAAATCCTGTCTCGTTGGGCAGGAATATTTCAGCGTTAATCGCCCTCTCGACTACGCTCACCATCCTGGCAAGCCTGTGAAAATCATCCTTTGTCCTTATCGTGCTGTGCTGCTCGTAGGTCGGAACCTTCGCCTTGGTCACGACATCAAACCTGAAAAGAGGGTTCTTCCCGAACATGTTCTGGTGCGCATAGGTGAAGCAGGTCGCCTGGAGATCCTTGTGCGCCTTGTCGGTAGCCCACTTCCTTGAAGCGGTCTTCCAATCGACAAT
>CAZDNQ010000739.1:0-2688 GCA_964506605.1 uncultured Victivallis sp.
GCGGTGTCCGCGGATCTCGGCCTCGTCCTTTATTCCACCGAGCGACATGCGGACGAACTTCCTGTTCATGGCCTTCGCGATGGACTGTCCGAGGGATGTCTTGCCGACTCCGGGCGGTCCGACGAAGCAGAGGATGGGCGACTTCCTGTCCTTCTTGAGCTGCAGCACGGCCAGGAAATCCAGTATCCTGTCCTTCACGTCCTTGAGATCGTAATGGTCTGCGTCGAGGATCTTCGAAGATTCCTTGATGTCTATCATGTCTTCGGTGAAAGTTGTCCAGGGTATGGTTACAAGCCAGTCGATGTAGGTGAACGCGACATTGTATTCGGGGGATGCCTGTGGGATCATGACGAGGCGTTCCATTTCCTTGCGGATGGCGGCCTCGACCTTTTCAGGGAGCTTCTGCTTGGCCATCTTCTCCTCTATGGCCTGCATGTCCGGGTTCTTGGAATCGTCGCCGAGTTCCTTCTTGATGGTCCTGAGCTGTTCGCGGAGGAAGTATTCGCGCTGTGTCTTGCCGAGGGTGCTGCTGACCTGGGACTGGATTTTCGTGCCGACATGCAGGACTTCGAGCTCCCTGTTGAGGAGGATGGTGAGGAACTGCAGGCGGTTATGGAGGTTCGGCATCGCGAGGATGTTGAGCTTTTCCATGTAGGTGATATGGAGGGTGTCTGCGATGAGATCTGCAAGCCTGGCGTTGTCGTCGATGTTAAGTATGGCAATGCGCAGCTCCTCGGGGTAGAAGGGGGATGTTGAGATGATCTCCTGGAACTGCTTGATGGCGTTCCGCGCCATGGCGATTGTCTCGATGTTGTCATCCTTCTGCTCGAGGATGTCCTTCACCTCCACGATGAAGGGAGCGGCGTCGTTCAGCTTTTTCTGGAACCTGATCCTCTTGAGGCCCCTGACGAGGATCCTGACCGTGCCGTCGGGGAATTTGAGCATCTTGACGATCCTGGCGAGGACACCGATGTTGCAGAGGGCCTTGCCGTCGGCGTCGAAGGTCTGGATTACCGGTTCGGCGAGTTCGATGGCCTTCTCCTTGAGATGCGGGACTTCGGGGAAGAGGGCGAGGGTCCTGTCGCCGTTTATAAGGCTTTCTATCATCTTGATGACGGCTTCGCCCTCGACTACCAGCGGGGATAGCGTGTATGGGAAAATGACGATGTCCTTGAGGGCGAGGAGGGGCGCGGAATAGCTGTCCCTGCGCTGAATGTTCGCGGGCTTGTCGCCATTGTCATTGTTGCCGATGTTGATTTCGAGCGGTTCCTGGTCGTTTAATTCAATATTGTCCATTATTCAAGAATCCTTTATTTATCAGTGGAATATAACATAACTTGGAAGAGGAGAGATGCAAGACTGTGAAGAATGGGGGGAAACGGTAGCTGGAAACTGGAAACTTGAAACTGGAAACAAATCTTATGCATTTTGCAATACAGGTGTCAGAATGCAGGTGTCTGGTGCCTGCCCTTCGTAGCCTCTTGGCGAAGTAGGGTCAGGTGGAGGGATGGATTAATGCCGAATAATGAAAATTGAATAACGAATATCGAAGGTTAAGGCGGGGACTGTGAATGATCTGAGAGGGGAGGGGCAGATCCGTTCTGCTTGACTTGCAGGCCAATGCCGGGGTGTCTACCGGTGGCAACTGGTTTTTAAATATCATCTTCCTGGGGAATCAAATTGCCTCTTTTCCTGTCCTTAGGCCGGAAAGCAGGGATTGAGGAATCACCAAAAAAATTGAGAAATCTTGGTAAAACCCCTTGACTTCTGGAATAAATTGGACTAAAATGGAACAAATCGGAATAAATCGGATGGAAACATGTTATCTTTCTGTGGACAGGACAAATGTTCGATTGACGCCAATGGACGGATCAAGTTCAGTCCTCGGTTCATTGCCGATTTCATGGGGCACAGCGGCGGGGACATCGTCATTCACTGTCTGCCGGAAGGTGCCTTGGCGGTATATCCTGAGGACATTTACCTTCAGATGAGGAAGGCTGAGCCGAGACCTGCGGAGAAGGCTGCTTCAAGCATGGTGTTCAGGAGGGAGATGAGGCGTTTCGGGGCGATGACGCAGTCCGATAAGCTTTCTACCCAGGGGAGGATAACGATACCGCAGATGTACAGGGACTACGCGGAGCTCCATCCCGGCGCCGAGGTGATAGTCCTCGGAACCGAAATCGGAGTTGAGATATGGAAGGCGGACAAGTGGCAGGAGGAATTCGGTAAGATCAACGCACACCTCCGCGAGAAGGGCGACAGGGAGATGGCGGCGGACCTGCTCTTCAAGAAGGATGACAAGGAATAATAAAAACAACAGGATTTGAACCGGGGGGAGTCAATTATGAAACTCATGCTTACAGCAATGAACAGGAAATGCCAGGAAGTTCACAGGCATTTCCACCATAACGGCAACGCGAAATGCTCCATATGCATGGCGACCGTTATGACGGCGGGCGACGCGGTGCCCGACAGCGAGATCGCGGGCATCGACGAGAAGACGGGCTCCCTCATATGCAGGGACTGCGTCGAGACCTATATGTCCGAAAGCAGGATGACAGCTTAACTATAAGGGAACAGGAAATGGAAAAGGCAATCGCATATTCAGTGAAGAACAGGAGCAGGATGACTCTTTTCGTGTTCATCGCCCTGCTTTCCGTGCTTCTTCTCGGTGCGGCGAAGGTGACA
>CAZDNQ010000740.1:0-2679 GCA_964506605.1 uncultured Victivallis sp.
ATATCATCGCCGGCGGGACGCCGGCGCTCCTGAATTGAAATCCGTGCATCATGGATCCATCGTCAAGACGACTGGCAATTCATCACTCCAGTCCCGGAACCTTCGCGATCATCGAAGCTTTAATCATGCCAATAGTCCCGACAGTCTCATCGAGCATCTCAAACATCTTGTCCATCTCATCCTTCTCGAACTTGTTGCCGGAATTGTTCAGGACGTTTAGAAGCTGTCCGAGGACGATGCTTATGTCGGAAAAGGACGCCATCTCCTCCCTGGGGAACTTCTCCGGATCAACTTTCGTGGAATCAAGTCTGCGCACAAAGGAAATCTGGTCTTCAAGGAGAGAGAGAGCCTTGCCTCTCAGCCTGCCGTTATCCTCGTCTTTAGGTCTGTCGTATTCGACGGTGACCTCTTCCCACAGCTCGTCGATGAAATTCTCAAAGGCCACCTGCTGGGCCTCATCGCTGAAGACAAGCTCACGTTCGCCAAAGCAGCGTTTCCTGACACCGTCCATTGACTTTCTGCCGTTGTACAGCTCATCGCGCATGAACGCCTCGACCTCGTAGGACATCAGGCCTATGCTGAGGTCCTGCAATATCCTGTCAAGGCTTTCCACGCTGCCTGCCGACATTGAAATTTCCGGCTTTATCCCGAGGCTGTCGGCGGGATTCTCCTCCCTGTGCCAGAGTATGCTGTTCCTGATACCGAACGGCTTGACGCATATCCTGCGGGTGGTCTTCAGGAACTCGCCGAAGCTGAGCTGCGGCTCCTCCATGAGCGATGGATTCAGCACCAGCGCCTGTTCAAGCTGGGACTGTATGTCCATTGCCGGACCATATATCTCAAACACATTGAAAAGCGTCTCCTCGAGGCTTGCAACCCACAGCTGTATTCCTGCCAGGTTCCTCTGTTTCTCAGATCCAGGAAGGATGCTGAAGCGGAATATCCCCTTTTCCTGGTTCTCGACCCCTATGAGCAGCGCATCTCCCATCTTGAAGGAATGTTTTTTGTAGAATTCCTTCATGTCAAAGACCTTCATCTTCAGTTTCAGCTTCCTGTCGGCACCCTCTCCTAACGCTGCGGAATTCGCAGGGTCGTTCTGCACGTAATACTGGAGCATGGCCTCGGTTCCGAGGAGCGAATGGTATTGTTCGAGATCCTCAAGCCTGAACTCCTTGGAAGTCCTGATCTTCAGTTCTTCTTCTGAATCTTCAGATTTGAGGATGGATTCGAATGGCGGGACTTCAGGGTTCAGGAACGGGACGAACCTGTGCCCCGGAAAGAGGATTCCCCTGTCTATCTCATCCTGCGTCGGTGAGATGCAGAACTCGGTGCCGTTGAAAAAGCTGTTCCTTGAAACATAGGTCTCGCGAAGTTCGCCTTCGGCGGTCACCTCCAGCAGGGAGTTGTCCGTGGCAAGAAGCTCCTCTATATCAGGAATGATCCCGACTGCCTCCAGCTTCAGTCCGGCAGCGACTGCTTCAGCCGCATTCTCCGCGGTGAAAGGCTTGTCGGCACCGGCGATGAACGACTTCAAGGCCTTGCCAATCTGCGTATCTGGTTTTGTCTTTTTCATATGTGTCAGCGTAGAGCCCTGATCATCTCATCGACACGGCGGAGCTTGTCCTCGTTCTCTGCGAGCAGCTTCTTCGTGTCCTCGATGACCTTGGGCGGCGCCTTTCCGACGAACCTCTCGTTCGAGAGTTTCGCCTTAGTTCCGGCGATCCAGCCGTCAAGCTCCTTCTTCTGCTTTTCCAGTTTTGCGAGTTCCGCAGCCACATCCACAAGCCCTTCGAGCGGCATGAATATCGTGCCGGCATCGGTGACTATCGACGGCGCCGGGCCTGATGCCGCGAAGTTCGCATCAATCACGAGGCTTTCCGCACGCAGCAGCATCTCAAGCGAGGATTTCTGCTCCTGCAGGAACTTCTCGGTGCCGGAGTCGACCGGCTTGATGAAATATTTGATCTTCAGAGATGGAGCGATGTTGCAGCTCACACGCAGGTTCCTTCCCGCGCTGATGATTGCGAACTTCGCAACGACGCTCCTGATGAGCTCATCCGTAATCCCGAGGGCTGCGAGCTTCGCAGGCGGCAGGGCCTCTGGATATTTATCAATCATGATGCTGGCGTCATCAGCAAGATAACCGAGCTGGTGTGCAAGCTCCTCTGTCACGAACGGCATGAACGGATGCAGGAGCTTCAAGATCGTGAACATGGCATGGTCGAAGAGACCGAGCGCCCTGTTGCGCTTCGCAGTATTCTCCTTGTTGAAGAATGTCTCCTTCGCAACCTCGATATACCAGTCGCAGAACTCGCCCCATACAAATTCATAGAGCCCATGGACGGCGTCATGGAACCGGAAGTTCTCGAGGGAATCATTGACGGACGCCACAACCTGGTTCAGCCTGCCGAGCATCCACTTGTCGTCCTGAGAGAGGTCTTCGGCCTTCAATGAATTAACATCAAAGGGGACTATGTCACCCTGCATGCGGCGGAAGCGGGAGGCGTTCCAGAGCTTGTTGGCGAAGTTCCTGCCGATCTCGCATTTCTCGTTGCTGTAGCGGATGTCCATACCGAGCGGCGCTATATATATTATTGAGAAGCGCAGCGCGTCGGCGCCGTACGTCTTGATGACGTCCAGAGGATCCGGGGAATTGCCCAGCGACTTGCTGAGCTTGCG
>CAZDNQ010000741.1:0-2673 GCA_964506605.1 uncultured Victivallis sp.
TGTCGAACTTGCCCTTGGCAAACGTGATCAGGCGCTTGAATCGTTCAAGGCCGCGTCACGGCTGAAACCCGGCTGGGACCTTCCGCAGAAGCAGCTGAAGGCGCTCGCCCCTCAGAAACAGGATTGACCCTCTGCCGTCCATCTGTTTTCAACAGGATTCCTGCCTGTTCCCATCCTGTCTTCTTTCCATAGGGGAATTTGAGGCTTCGATATGTTGGCAGGGATTATGCTTAATAAAATATGATGGGGAACTCATTTGACAAGGGATGGCAATCGGACTATTTTAACATGCAAGGTTGATGCCGTATACTGAACTGGTCTGACCTTAAATAATTTTTTAGACGGAGATAGCTCAATGGCTCGAAATGAAAATGCGATTTCGGCATGTCCTGCCCGTAGCGCCTACACTCTTGTCGAAATACTCGTAGTCATCGGAATAATGGGCATCCTGCTCTTCCTCGGCCTGCCCGCCTTCGAGAAACTCGCCAAGGGCAGCGGGGTCGAGATGGCCGCCAGGAATCTTACAGGAAAACTTGGGATTGCAAGAAGCTACGCTATAACCAACAGGGAGACCGTTGCTCTTGTGATGCCGTCATATAATGCTTCTTGGCCTGCAACATTTCCAAAGACTTATTATTTTGGCGCGTATAGGCTGTGTTATGTGACACCTGACACCGCCTCTCCTTTCGCATATAATTTTAAGAGATGGATTCCGAATGAGAAATGGGAGTTTATGCCGGTTGGTGTTGCAATCTTTGAGGCTAATACCAATTTAGACGCGGCTAATCCGTTAACAAGCACCTCTGAAGGTACCGCAAGCAGTACGGCTGATCCCAACTTTGCTGTTGTCAATGATGTTGTTTGTACGGACTTGGGTGTGCCTTCGGCTACACCGCTTGACAATATGAGAGCAGTTGTATTCAAGTCTACCGGGAAGCTTGCTCCCAGCAAGTCAGATCTTGCAAGTCCGGGGTATGATGTTTTTGTTACTGTTGGAGAAGGCACGTATCCAGGGACTGGAGCTGTTCCTACTGTGACAAAGCGTGAAAATTCCATTAATATTAAGATTGATAAATTTACAGGCCGTATGTCCTATGGAAACGACTAGATGCAAATCCAGGGTGAATGAAATGAGATCGCAAGTAAAGTTATTGTTCAACTTGATTGAGGTTACGCTGGCGATAGCTGTTGTCGGGATTGGAATAGCCGGGGTAATGTCCCTGTTTCCTGTAGGTGTCCAGGCCAGCCGGGATGCCATAGGTGACAACTATGCAGCTGATTCAGTGGAGCAGGTGCTTGTATACCTCGCCTCGGCAAGTCAGAACAACTGGGCTTCTTACATCAGTTCGGACGGTACTGATAATGGTACAATCAAAGAGTATGCGTCGGCTTCTGTTATTACGGATGCCAGCATAACCCTTCCTCTTGATACTGATAGAATTGCAAATACAAACCTGTTTAGCACGTCTCTCGGTAATGATGTCTTCTGCATCAAGCAACCGGCAACCGGGAATGCTGATTTTGTTGCACATGTTAAATTATGGAAGGCCCCGATTTCAAACATGACAATTGCAGGTGTCAGTGGAATAACTCTTCCGTATTTCCAAACCGTAGCTGGTTACAATGTCGGGGCTGCAAGAATATATGCTGAAGTAAGCTGGCCTGTTCAGAAGCCTTATTCCAAGAGGACAAAGAGAGTATATGCGGTTGAACTGTTCAAACAGAATTAGAGGCGCAAAAAAAATGAGAAATAAAACTGACAGATCGGGTTTTACGCTGATAGAACTTATTGCCGCCATGGGTGTTTTTTCAATAATTATGCTTGTCCTCCTTTCTTTCTTCAGCTCAGCTCAGAACATATGGAATCTTTCCAGGCAGAAGACCACGATGTATGAAAATGCGAGGATAGCGCTGGATTTGATTTCAAGGGATCTCCAGTGCATGTATTATGAGCAGGGTAAAGTTCCATTCTACCACCATCCTGGAACAGCCGCCAATTATGATTCCAGCCCAGGGAACAACGACAATGATACAGAAGCGTTGTATTTTATTTCAGCCACAAACTGCCTGCCCGGATATGACAATAATACAAGGCTTTGTGAAATAGCCTATAAATTCTATAATATTGATTTGCCAGTTGCCCCAGCCGTACCTACAACCTCTAGGGCAGGTTGGCTTGTTCGAAGTGTGACCGGAGACCAGCAGGGCACAAACACAAAATGGAATTATTATGGCAAGCCGGAGGAAAGCCCCCCGAATGGAAAAATCTATCATGCGTCTGATTCAAGCTATGCGTTTACTAATGATGAAAGTTCGCGCGATGTCTTCAGTACAGTGATCCCATATGTTGTGGATCTCAAATTCATCTGCTTGAAGAGGGATGGTACGACGATGATTGAAACCAGGGATGCCAATGGAATTATGGATCCTGTCGACCCGCCCAATACAGAAACAATCAAAAAGATGATTCCATATTCCATCATGATTGAACTGACACTCCTTGACAGAGAATCCTGGATGAAATGGGCGGCTACCTCATATGATAAGACCAGCCCCATTCTTCTTAATAATAAAAGGACTTTTTCCAGGACGGTGCTGATTGGTGAACGTGGGCAGAAGTACTAAATAAATACCATTGGAGGATGACAGTAATGAAGCTCCATTTTAAAAAGA
>CAZDNQ010000742.1:0-2664 GCA_964506605.1 uncultured Victivallis sp.
GGTGACGGTCTCGACGGCCGACTTCTTGTTCTCGAAGGATGTGTTGAACTGGAGGATGTAGTATTCGCCGTCCGGTGCGCCGGGGAGTTCGGTCTTGTAGGTCCTGGTGTCGATTTCGCGGGATACCAGCTTGCCAAGAGGCTTCCTGATCGGGCTGATCATCTCCTGCCACTTGTCCTTCTTGACGGCGTTCCTGAAGTATTCGGCGGCGGCATCCCAGCTTTCGGCATATTTCCCGGAGTCGACAAGTGTGAGCCAGGTCTTTGCGGCCTCGACCGCCTTGGCCTCCTTGTCGTCGGCAGAGAACAGGTTCAATGCTCCGAACATGCAGACGAGGATTGCGGCGCAGAAAAGATTCTTCATAAGGCCTCCGGTTTTGTTTGGGGTAAATGTAATCCTCTTATTCCGCATCGTCAAATTAAAGGAAAAGCGGTGGCTCCGTCACGCGCACTTGGTTCCCTTATTTTCGGTTTGTCCCGGTTTTATACTCCGCCCTTTTCTCCCTTACGAACCTGAAATCGGCTCCGCCTGCAAAGGCTTCCATGGAGACGGCGGTCTCCGGGAATTTCTTCAGGAGCTCCTTGTCGGAGGTGACAAGCTTGATTCCAAGTGACTTGGCAAGAGATACGTATTCAGCATCATATACTGAGATATCCTTTGCAACTGACAGTTCCAGGACGTTTTCCGGATCCGTGTGCGATTCCTTTTCTGAAAGGATTTCCCAAGCCACAGCGAAGAGGGACTTTGCTTCATCAAGCGTCATTCCGCTGAATCTGCAGTATTTTGAGATCACGTTCAAGAATTCCATCCTCCAGAAAACGGGCAGGACCCATTCTGGATCTTTTTCCCATACGCGTTCTGCAATATCTGTTTTTTCGCTTTTGATGAAGTAATAGCATATGATGTTTGCGTCAACTGCTATCATTTCAATCCCTCCCGCTTTGCTGAGTTGACAAAGTCCTCTGTCAGGATGAAGCGTCCTTTGAACGGTTTGACCTTGCTTACGGGAGTAGGATGAAAAGAACCTCTGTCGAGGATCTCTATCGCCTGCTTGGTCATTGATCTATGGTTCCTGATGGCTTCCACCTTCAGCCTCCTGTGGATTTCCGGAGGCAGGTTCTTGATTACAAGTGACGGCATGGACGGCTCCTTGTTTTTATTATTAGATTAAAGGATGCTTGGACTAATTGGTGAACGGTATATTTCCTTTGGAGTCGACTCCATCGGCATCCATCCAGCAACCCAGCAGGCCAATAATCCATTTTCTTCCATATATTATAGCATAATGCTAGCAAAACGCTAGCATGTCTTGCGTAGAGCAGACATTCCTGTCTGCTTAGCTGCCTGGTTGCTAAATTTAGATAGACAGGCAGGGATGTCTGTCTTATCTGGGAGAAAGAATGCGGATTGCCTTCTTTTCAGGCAGTGTGAATATTTTAACCCTGTGCATTGAAAACAGATGTGTTTAAACGGATATTATCAATTCGAATGAACAAGGGATTCGGAATGCAATTATACAATTTGAAACTAGCTCTGCTTTTCGCCTTTATCGCAATCGGTTCCGCCGGGTGCGCCATCATCGGGCTGCCGCTGGAGGTCACTGGTGACGCAATAGAGGAGACCGAGGTGATAGTTGAGGATGTGGAGGATGCGATTTGAGAATACTTGCGGCTACAAACAACAAGCATAAGATAGGTGAGTTCAGGAGCATCCTGGCCAATGCGGGCTTCGAACTGGTTTCACCGGATTCACTTGGAAGGGAAGTCCCAGATATTCCAGAGGACGGCGCGACATTCGAGGAGAACGCCGCAATAAAGGCCCTTGGTTTTGCGAAGTTCGCAGGGATGACCGTGATCGCGGACGATTCAGGTCTTGAGATCAAGGCCCTCGGCAATGCTCCGGGAATCTATTCCGCGAGATACGCGGATACGAACGACAAGAGGATTGAGAGGGTGCTGAGGGAACTGGAGGAAGTGAAGCGGAAAACTGGCGAAACGGAGAACCGGCGATGTGGAAGAGGTGAGAACATCGAACATCGAACTCAGATCGGAAATCAAAAATCAAAAATTGAAAATACCGGAGGCTGGCGAGATGAGACTGGCGGCTCTCCGGACCGTTCCGCCCGGTTCGTGTGCGTGATAGCGCTGGCGGTGCCGGGGAAGGTGGTCGCGACGTTCAGGGGCGAGGTCTACGGCAGGATTGGTTTTGAGGCCAGGGGCGCAGGTGGATTCGGATATGATCCGGTATTCATTCCTGACGGCTATGACAAGACATTTGCAGAACTCGGTTCTGAAATAAAGGACAGTATAAGCCACAGGGCGAACGCTCTCGGGAAGATGAATGAATATTTGAACCTGAACAGGGAGAACATCGAACATGCCGCGATGCATGGATAACCACATGAAGACAATCCTGAAAACATTGGTCGTTTCCCTTTTCCTTGCAGTTATGTACTCTCTCTCTGCCGAAGAGGCTGCGAAAAAGATCAAGTTCTTCAGGCCGTCGGTGCCGGGGAACACATATTCCTGCGATATTGCGGCCGAGGCGAAGTCTGTTTCCACCATGACGGCCCAGGATGGGAAAAAATCCGAGAAGGTGCTCTGCAACAAAATAAGCATATCCGGGATTATGACAGTGAGGACCGTTACTGAATACGGGCGGCCG
>CAZDNQ010000743.1:0-2650 GCA_964506605.1 uncultured Victivallis sp.
CGAATGCAGAGATACTCGGCATCGACAGATTCCTCGGAACTCTCGAGAAGAGCAAATGGGCGAGCTTCGTCTGCTGGAACGGCGACCCCTTCGATCTCTCATCCCATCCCGTTGCGAACTTCGCAGAAGGGAAGATGGTGTATAAGAGTTACTAGAAACTGGAAACTTGAAACTCGTAACTGGTAACTCGAGATTTGAAACTTGATACTGGCGACTGGAAATTTGATGTGAGATGCCTGTCCCAGAAAAAGGAACAGTTATCCTATGAAGAAGATATTAATAAAGGTATTTGTTTTTACAGGATTGCTTATCTTTTTTCTGTTTATGGGATTGTGCTATCTCCTATCGCCTAGAGATGTTTCAAAGATGGATTCCCTAAAGGTGTTCGAGAGATATGTATATTCTCCGATGTCAGGCAGTGTGAAGATTTCAAGTTGTAATGGAACTGTTGCTCTTGCTGGCAAGTCTGTTAGGATTTGTTTTTCGATAAGCAAGAATGATTTTCAGAAGATTCTAGATAATGGTTATAAGAAAGTTGATTCTGTCCAGGAGGATTTAATTCCCGAAGAGGCGAAAAAGAAGCTTGACAAGATGATTTATTATCAGAAGCAGGATCGCTCAGGTATCAAGATCTGGACAATTATAACTGACGACAATAATTCAATTGTATATTTTAATTACTTCTGTGCATAAGAGCAGTCATCGAATGCTTAAAATATAAAAAATATCTAGATTAAAAGTAGAGATACTGACCGTCCCCATCCATCCAATCATCCAATCGCCAATTCACACAATCGCCCGATTCCCCTACTGTCCCGAGGATAGTCTTTCGGCGAGCTGGCTTGGGAGGCCTGCGGCGAGGATCTTGAGCTGGGTCTGTTCGACGTTGTACTTTACGCGGACGAGGGTGAGGTCGAGTTTCTTGGTGTCGAAGATTGCAGAGGAGGCCCTGGAATCGAAATCCCTGGGCTGTCCGACGGAACCTGAGTTGAAGAGGAACTTCTCGCCTTTCGCCTTTGCCAGGTTCCTGGTGGTCAGCATTTCAATGGTGACGTTCCCCCTGTTTAGGACGAAGATCAGGGGGATGTGCGTATGGCCGTAGAAGCAGAATTTCGAGTTCTGGAGGAAGAAATGGAAGAGGGCGCTCTGTGCGCTGAGGATATACGGCCAGAGCTTGCCGTCGACGCTTTCAAGGGATGAATGCACGAACTGGACGCCTTCAACCTCAAGATGGTAGGGCAGGGTGTCGAGCCAGTCGATATATGACTGGGGCATAGTGTTCTGCATCCACTGGATGACCTGTTTGGCGTAGGGCTGGATGTTCCAGTCGGTATTTCTCTGGGTGGTGTAATGGTCGTGGTTGCCGCGGATGGAGACGACCTTGTTGTCGCGGACGAAATCGATGCATTCCTGCGGAGAGGCGCCATAGCCGACGATGTCGCCTGTGCAGACGATTTTCTGGCAGCCGGCATCCTTTAGCGTCTTGTAAGTGGCATCAAGCGCCTCGATGTTGCCGTGTATGTCCCCTATGATTCCCAACAACATGAAATCACCCCGTTATAACCCGAACTATATATCCACAAGGGACGGCGTGCATTCTTTTTTCTCAAAAAAAAGCCAGATATCTGATATTTTCACTCAAAAATCTTGAAAAATGCAACAAATTGTATAAAGTGAAAGGGAAACTCAACGTTAAACACTAGATATTGTATATAATGAACCAGATATATGATGAAAGCAAGGTAAAAACCTTAAGTTCCCTGGAGCATATCCGCCTACGGCCCGGCATGTATATAGGCAGGATGGGGGACGGCACGCATCCCGACGACGGTATCTACATACTGCTTAAGGAGATAATAGACAACAGCGTCGATGAATATATCGTCGGCGCCGGCCGCAGGATCGACGTCTCCATCAACGACAAGCAGGTCACTGTGCGTGACTACGGGCGTGGAATTCCTCTTGGCAAGGTGATAGAATGCGTTTCGCAGATAAACACCGGCGCCAAGTTCAATACGGACGTCTTCCAGTTCTCGGTCGGGCTCAACGGCGTAGGCACGAAGGCCGTAAATGCGCTTTCCGAATATTTCGAGGTCACCTCTTTCCGCGAAGGCAAGTTCAAGAAGGCGATCTTCAAAGGCGGCAACCTGAAGAAGCAGGAGGAGGGGAAGTCCCAGGAACAGAACGGCACCCTCATCACTTTCATACCGGACTCCCTGATGTTCCCGAAGCTGGCGTTCGACAAGGAATACATCGAGAAGCGCCTGTGGATGTATGCCTACCTCAACAGCGGGCTGTCTCTTTACTTCAACGGCGAGCGCTTCTACTCCAAGAACGGGCTGCAGGACCTGATCGAGACCGAGGTCGGCGACGAGAAACTCTACAACGTCATACATTATAAGGAGAAGACCATCGAGTTCTCGTTCTGCCATACCGCCAACTACGGCGAGACATATTATTCCTTTGTGAACGGACAGTACACGAATGACGGCGGAACGCATCTTTCTGCGTTCAAGGAAGGCATACTGAAGGCCGTTAACGACTTTGCGCAGAAAAGCTTCGAAGGCAGCGACGTCCGCGACGGAATAGTCGGCTCAATTGCGATAAAGCTCCAGGATCCGATATTCGAGTCGCAGACCAAGAACAAGCT
>CAZDNQ010000744.1:0-2647 GCA_964506605.1 uncultured Victivallis sp.
AGGAACTGGACAGGACACTCTTCACAAGGCCCTGTACATCATTGAAGTTCCTTTCCTTTAATTTTTGAGAAACTAAAATTTGTCCGGCACGCCATAGATCCTTACAGAAGCTCTTGCCTATCCCTCCCATTCCTACTGCCAGCATGCAGCATTCGAAAGCCTCCTCGGGCTGGCCCAGGTTGCAAATAACGCCACCTATCAAATTCCAATATTCCGCAGTATTGTCAGATTCCTCATCGAGCGCACGCCTGAGAAGAATAGCGGACTCCTTTATCATCACAAGCTTGGAGGCCACATGGGCAGCTTTTGCGTATATAAGGCCTGAGGAGCAGAAATGAAGGTGTCTTACGACTCCATTAACAATACGGCGAGAACGGAACTGATCCGTATTGACAAGCGTCCCAAGAGCATTATGCCATAAGATTAGAAGCCACGAAGTTTCAGTAATCCCGGCAGGAATCCTTGAAACATCTATTTGTCCCGTTACGCAGCGCATCTCATCTTCGACATCTGCGGGAAAGTCCTGGATCTTTGACTTTTCAAATTCAGCGCATATTTCCTCTAATATTTTAGGGCACACACAAGAAGCCGGAATCCACTTTCCCCCGGGGGCACTAGAACTTGTAGAAATATCTATGTGCCGCCAGTGCCCGAGTGAAGAGAAATAGATCCTGAATTCGAATGTTTGGCCGTCAGCTCCATTAAAACTTCTATCGGCATATATGCCATTGCAATAATTATTGGGTTCAGATACCCGCCACGCTCCAATGCGCAGCAACTCCAGATTGAACTGCGCACCGGCAAATTTCATATTAAGGTCATAGACTGCGCTTGCGACATCAGCCTTAACGGAGATCTTCTCGGCAATACGGTTCTTCAAGGCCACTTTAATCATCTCACGGTTCTGCTTTCCGCTTGTTATCTTCTGATTAAGCAAATCCACAATTTCAGCCATCTTATTTTCAGCCGCCAATTTCAAAAGTCTGGCTTCGGGATCCTCCGGCTTTACATCTGCACCGAGTTCCATAAACAATTTCGCGTTTGCTGCGGACTTGTATTGAATAGCCACGTGCAACGGGGTTTCGTCGAACTCATTGACCTTGTTTATATCTGCTCCTTTGCCCAGCAAGAAGGCAATTCCCGGATTAGAGTCTTCCATGGCCGCCATGTGCAGAGGCGTGTTTCCGGAAAAACCTCTGCTGTCAATCTCCGCGCCTTCACTAATAAGTAACTTCATCATTTCAACAGAGCCGCTACTGGCAGCAAGATGCAGAGGAGTGTTTTCCATTGAGTCCAGGTCATCAAGAGCTGCTCCTTTTTCTATAAGCAATTTTGCAATACCCACCAGTTTGCTCTCTACGGCCATGTGTAGAAGAGATTCCTTGCCGGTAAAAGCCCTTACAGTCAAGTCACTTCCTTTCTCGATGAGAAGTCTGACAATATTTTGGGAGGTTTCGTCTTCAGCGCCGCGGAGGAGTATCTGCAACGGTGTTTCTCCGAGCATGCCTCTGGCGTTCAAGTCAGCGCCTTTATCAATCAAAAACTCGACTATTTCCACTGATCGGCCCATTGCTGCCATATGCAAGGCAGTATTACTCATGTCATCCTGCATATTTATATCAGCACCTTGTGCCAGCAAATCTGCGATTCTTTCAATATTTTCATCCATAACCGCGCTATGAAGCTCAGGCGGTTCAGGCCTTTTACATTGCTTCCCATGGTCGGAGTCAGAATTGCCTTTGATAACTGATTGCGACCAGGGTTCTACAGACGCATCAATATATTCTTTGCCTATGCCTGATTCCGGGATATAATCAGGCTGCTCTGAGGATAAATTCTTCATTCCTGCTTCCTTTCCTCGGGCTTATCAAGCCCTGCCCGACATCCAAACCAACTGGAAACTATTCTTCTTTGCTTCTCGACTATGCCAACTTTCACTTTCACCTCCCACAGTGTATATTCGTCTTGACTTTGTAAGCGGATCTGGACGATTAGATCTCATGCGTCTATACATACCCTCTATCTGCCACCATTCAAGAATCATCAATACTAACACCAGGATTAATACTTGTTTAGTCATATCCATCCCCACTTCTTGCTTTGCAGGGATTATAGCCATAACGCATCCGAAAATCGAATGAATGCGACGTCAAATGACGTCATGATTTGCAAAACCCATCATGGATTAGCAGAACGGCTTCAATGAGTTCTTTTGCAAAAACTGTGAAAGAAGTACGGGACAAAGGAGAAGTGAAGAAAGCAGGCAAAGCCTGTTCCAATAAAACCAACTTAGTCGCAGCAAAGGTCAACCGTTTACTCTATTCAGTTCCTTGTAAACAGCATCATCATTACGAGGTCCGACGACTACTATATTCACAACTTCATTGCTCACAACATAGCAAACTCTGTATTCACCAATATCAATCCTGCGAAATCCAGGATGTCCAGACAGATGCTTGCAGTCTTCAGGGTATGGATTGCGAAGCAGTGAGAAAATCTTATTTGCTACCTGCTTGAACTGCTTTGGTTGCAGATCTTTAAGGAAGTCCTGAGCACGTCTGGTGAGGTTAATCATTTTTCACCTCAACCTTCCGTGACTTAAAGAAAGACATAGTAGCATCGGTTCCTATATAACCGGTCTTGAGAG
>CAZDNQ010000745.1:0-2646 GCA_964506605.1 uncultured Victivallis sp.
CTGTTCGATCTCGATGATCTTGCCTCCGGAAACCTGCGCGGCCTCCACTTTGTCCTTCACTTCCGTGACTTTCACAGGAGCTTTTATTTCCTTTGCGTCCTCAGCTTCAAAGCAGACAGTGGTGTCAGCCAGGGCATGGACTGCAGCGACCAAGAAAAAAGCTGCGACCGATATCATCAGATATTTTGATGTAATATTCATATAGCTCCTTCAATTTGGAATATACTTTGGACGGATGCTTCCTTCAAGCCTCATACATCCGCTGGTAAACACCTTCCAGATTTCTGATCTTGTCTGACAGCAGGAACTTGTCCAGAACCCGCTGACGGCTTTTCTCACCCATGCTCCCGAGCAGGCTGCGATCTTCGCACAATCTCCAGATGGCTCCGGCAAGGGATGCCGCGTCTGCCGGCGGGACCAGGATTCCGGAGACACCGTCCTCAATTATCTCCCCTACTCCGCCCACTGAAGACGCAACTACCGGAATCCGCATCACCATCGCCTCCATCGCCGTAAAAGGGCATCCCTCCCATAAGGAAGGCAAGACCAGGCAGTCGAACATCGCATACCGGGAAGCTATTTCATCGGTCTGTCCGAAGAAATGGAAATTACCTCCATTCCCGCCCGATGAGACCATCTTCCGGATTTCATCTTTCAGTTCTCCGTCCCCTACCATGGCAAAATATATGTCCCGGCTCTTGTCGAGGAGGACCTCCGCAGCCTGGACAAATATGCGGTGCCCCTTCTGCGGCATGAAGCGTCCGACCATGCCGGCAACGAACACATTCCGAGGTATTCCTGCATCATCCCTCAGCTTATCACGTTCAGCCATATCAGGGACCCGCCACATTGCGGGATCGATCCCATTGGCAATAATTACTGAGTTGTCTGTACTGAAAAGACCATGCTCTATCGCCGTTTTCCTTTCCGCATCGCTGACTGCGATCAGCAAGGTCGTCCATCTGGCCGCAATCCTCTCCAGGAAAAGATAGAAGCGCCTTCTGCCCTCTCCGACGTCCATCTCGAACGGAAAGACGTGAGGGGTATGTGCGATCTTCGCAACTCCAGCCATCCTGGCCGCCGTCCGTCCGATGATTCCCGCCTTGCTGCTGTGGGTATGGACTATGTCGGGCCTTTCCATCCTTATCGCCTTGGCCATCTTTATTGTCAGCCACATGTCCAGGAGAGGCGAAATCTCCCTGCGCATCGGAAAAATCCGGACTTTGATTCCGCGTCTCCTGATGCTTTCAATGTCCTGGAGGAAAGCCGGATCACGCCTGACCGCGCAGAACAGCACCGGCTCGAACCTGTCCAGATCGATGTGCGAAAGCACCTGGGTGATATAGCGCCGCGTGCCTCCGGCAGTCGCTTCGAGAACCAGCAATATTTTGATTTTACCCATTAATTGTCCGATTAGTGTAAATCAGTGGTGAACTCTTTCCTTCGATTCATCTTCTTCAGGCCCCACCTCCACATCTCGACCGGCTCCTTGATCTTCAGCAGGAATGTTCCAGCCAGGAAGGCGGCCGCTGCGGCCGCTGCGCCCAATGCGAGCTTCAGCATCAGCATCTTCTTGCCTGCAGGAATGCCAAGTCCGGCATCGAACAGCCGGAAAACAATCCAGATGGCGGCGGCGGTACAGACTCCGGCAACCGTCAGACGGACCAGGAAGCTGAAGCTTTCCCTCCATTTGAACATCGGGACGCTGCGCTTCAGGATTCCCAGGAGGACAAGCGTCTTCAATGTCCTGCACAGCACATATCCCAGCGCGATGACGACAAGCGCAGCCGCGCCTTTCGCGCCGAACTTTATGATGCCGAAATAGCTGATCAGGACCGACAGAGTGGAAAATGCGATCCCGACAAAGGTTATGGTGAACACCTTCTTCTTGGCGAAAAACGCCTGCATCAGCAGCATTTCAAAGCCATATGCAGGCAGCACAAGCGTGTAGCAGACCATCGATATCCCCGCCAGGTAGGCGTCCTGCTCGGAGAACTTGCCCATGACAAGCAGCTTCACCAGCTCCGGGCCGTATACGACAACCGCAAGCGAGACCGGGACGAACAGCACCAGCAGCATCCTTCCAGACACTGTCAGTATCTCGCCCAGCTTCTCCTTGTCATCCTTCGAGACAAGATCGCAGAAGAAGGGGAACATGGCGATGGACAAGGCATACGGGACGACCATTCCGAACGCCTGGAAAAGCTTCCTTCCATATGCGTTTGCCTTGATAAGCCCGTCGGCCTCCAGCGAGCTCAGCACGGTGATGTTGTTGTAGAAGTCCCTGCCCTTGGCGAGGACTATCCCTATGAACAGGGGTATCATCAGGACCAGCATCGTCCTGAAGGCGGGATTCCCGACATCGAACGATGGGCGGATGAAATGGAGCTGGCGTACGAGTCCGACCAGATGGGTGAGCAGCTTCGTGACGCTGCCGATGACGATGCCGAAGACCAGCGCCTTCCATGAAAGGCCGAAAACGCCGACTCCGATGACCACCGACACCAGCACTGCCGCCTTCCATACCGCATCGCCGAACGCGGCGAGGAAGAATTTCTTGTAGCCGTTCAGCAGCATATACGTGGTGGAGCCGATGGAAAAGCAGATCAGCGCCGGAGCCATCAGCTTGACGCCCTGGACCGCGAG
>CAZDNQ010000746.1:0-2641 GCA_964506605.1 uncultured Victivallis sp.
CGTCCCTCGAGACCGACAGTTTCATTTCTGCGGCATCCTTCCAGGACACCACGAGGATCCTGACTGATGCGGCAACCCTCGGGAAGATAGACTATCTGAGGGGCTTCAAGGAAAATGTAATCACCGGACACCTGATCCCGGCGGGAACAGGCACCGAGGAGATACAGAGGCTTCTTATCAAGAAGATTGGGGAGGAGCTTCCGCCTGAGGCTGATCTTTCGAAGCCGCAGCAGGACAAGCCGACGCTCGAGGAGACGGCGGCAATCAATGCGGCCAGGGAGATGCTTTCAATCAAAGATTGATTTGAAGGTTGCATCTTTTAAAATATGAATTATAATATGAGCCCGCATTTTTATGGCGGGCGGAATAAAAAACAGAACAGGGAAATTTAATGCCGACTATCAACCAGCTTATCAAGAACGGCCGTAGCATGAAGGCGAAGAAGAGCAAGGCCCGTGCGCTCGAGGGTTCACCCCAGAGGCGCGGAGTCTGTCTGCAGGTGACCACGAGAACGCCCAAGAAGCCGAATTCGGCCCTTAGGAAGATCGCAAGGGTGCGCCTGACGAACGGGCAGGAAGTGACAGCATATATCGGTGGAGAAGGGCACAATCTCCAGGAACATTCAGTTGTTCTCGTGAAGGGCGGACGTGTCCGCGACCTTCCCGGTGTGAGGTATCACATCGTCCGCGGCACGCTCGACTGCCTCGGAGTGGAGAAGCGCAAGCAGGCGCGTTCACAGTACGGTGCCAAGAGGAGCAAATAAGGCTCTCACAGCATATGGTTTTGAGGAACTTTGAAGCTGTCGGCATCCGCCGGATGTCGATAGTTTTTTTTGATTAAACAATAAAATCAGGAACAGGAAAATGAGAAGACATAGAGCTGCAAAGCGAGTCCTTACTCCGGACGTGAAATACAACAGCGAACTTGTTGCACGTCTCATAAATACGATCATGATAAGCGGTAAGAAGTCCACCGCGCAGAGGATCGTCTATGATGCGTTCAACGGGATAAAGCTGAAGAAGAAGGAAATGGAGCCCCTTGAAGTTTTCCTCCAGGCGCTTGAGAACGTTAAGCCTCGCCTAGAGGTAAAGAGCCGCCGTGTCGGCGGTGCGACATACCAGGTGCCGGTTGAAATCAATCCGGAACGCCAGGTCGCGATCGGTCTCCGCTGGATTGTCACCTACGCCAAGGGCAGGAAGGGGCAGTCCATGAAGAATGCTCTCGCATCCGAAATCCTCGACGCGCTCGACAACACAGGCTCAGCAGTAAAGAAAAAGGAAGACACTCACAAGATGGCGCAGGCCAACAAGGCCTTTGCCCATTATAAATGGTAATTTTTTCACTTTAAGGTTCTTTGACATCTTATGCTCAATAATGTTAAAAAGGAATACAAGGAGGCCCCCGGCCGAAAGGTTCCGCTCGCAAGGGTTAGGAACATCGGTATCATGGCCCATATCGACGCTGGCAAGACTACAGTAAGCGAACGCATACTCTACTATACCGGCAAAAACTACAAGATGGGAGAGGTCCACGAAGGTACCGCCACAATGGACTGGATGATCCAGGAACAGGAGCGCGGCATCACCATCACTTCCGCAGCAACCACATGCGTATGGAAGGAGCATAAGATAAATCTTATCGACACTCCCGGGCATGTCGACTTCACCGCCGAAGTAGAAAGATCACTCCGCGTCCTCGATGGCGCCGTGGCCGTATTCTGCGCCGTTGGCGGAGTCCAGCCCCAGTCCGAAACCGTATGGCGCCAGTCCAAGAAGTACAATGTCCCGATCCTCGCGTTCGTGAACAAGATGGACAGGACAGGCGCTGACTTCGACAGGGTTGTTGAAGATATACACGACAAACTCGGCGCCACAGCAGTTCCCCTCCAGATACCGATTGGCAAGGAAGGTGATTTCGCCGGAGTCATCGATGTACTGGAGAAAAAAGCCCTCTACTTCGATGAAGAGTCCAAAGGCTCCAAGATCGACATCAAGGAGATTCCTGCAAATCTTAAAGAGTCTTCCGAAAAGGCCTACAAGCATATTGTTGAATGTCTTGCCGAGGTCGACGAGCAGATCATGGGAATGTTCCTGGAGGACAAGAAACCCGATGTCTCCGCCTTGAAGCAGGCCATACGCCGCACCGTCATAGCCGGGGACATTGTTCCTGTCGTATGCGGTTCAGCATTCAAGTACAAGGGCGTACAGCCCGTCCTCGACAGCGTCGTGGAATATCTCCCCTCCCCTGTCGATGTGTGGGAGATAAAAGGGACAGATCCATCGACTGAACAGCCGATGGAGCGCCATGTAGGGGACACCGAACCGTTCTCGGCCCTTGCATTCAAGATCATGAACGACCCGTATGTAGGAAAGCTTACATTCTTCAGGGTATACTCCGGGAGCATCAACAAAGGCGACACCATCTTCAATCCTAGGACTAGGAGACGCGAGAGGCTTGGCAGGATCCTCCAGATGCACGCCAACCACCGTGATGATCTCGACGATGTATACAGCGGCGACATCGCCGCTGCAGTCGGCCTCAAGAACGTCACCACCGGCGACACGCTCTACTCTGAAAACAACCAGATCATACTCGAATCCATGAAGTTCCCGGAACCTGTGATATCCATGGCCGTTGAGCC
>CAZDNQ010000747.1:0-999 GCA_964506605.1 uncultured Victivallis sp.
CATAAGGAATTGACTAAAAGGTGCAATCCGCGAATTGGAGATGTACTATATTCAAAAAATGGTACAATTGGTGTCGCAAAATATGTAGATTGGAAATGGGAGTTTAGCATTTTTGTTAGTCTCGCTCTGCTAAAGCCCAACAACTCACTGCTGGATGGGAAATATCTTGAGCAGTTTTTAAATTCCGCGAATGCATTATTGCAGGCGAAAGCGCACTCAAAATCTGGCACTGTTACGAATTTGCATCTAATTGAAATTAAAAATTTTGTAATACCCTTGCCTGGAATAGAAATCCAGCGCGAGATCGTCGCCAAAATCGAATCCGAGCGCAAGATCGTCGATGGCTGCCGCGAGCTGATCGCCATTAATGAGGCTAAAATCAAGCAGGTCATAGATAAGGTATGGGACGAGTAGCCTTCCCCGCTCTAGTCCCCACCTGCCCTCCGTCTCGCTCCCGCTGACCATACCTCCTGGTTCCCACTTGGCCGCCGCTTTCACTCCCATTGACCATACCCCCTGGTCCCCATCTGGCCACTCTGCTCGTTCCCACCTTCGCGTTCCCACTGCCCCCTCTCTCATCCCAACTGATATTCAATTCTTCTCTCCCAACAATTCATACCCTGTGTGTGATTATGGTAAATGACGGGAAGTAAAAGGAGATATTAGTATTTTGTTATTTCCAAAGAATGTGTATAATGAGGTATGCCACAATACCAATTTACACCATATTTCAAAATTGAGGTTCTTAGAAAGCGCCCGTACTTGAAGAAGGAGTGGTGTATAAGGGTATGCAACAATCCGTTGCGGATGGAGGCTCAGGAAGGCAACCGGTACCGGTTCTGGGGCGTCATTGAGGAACTTGATGGGCGTTATCTCAGAGTCGTTACACTTGGCGATAAAATGTCTATTCACAACGCATGTCCAGACAGGAGATTTAAGCCATGAAATTGAAGTATTACAAGGAAAGATCAGCGCTGATGGAATCTGGGGCTTGGTGAA
>CAZDNQ010000747.1:1009-2641 GCA_964506605.1 uncultured Victivallis sp.
TCTTCAAAGCCCAGTTTTGAAAGCAGGGAAATAGCGGCGGGAGTGGTACTGGATTTTGATACTGAAGGAGGCCATATTGTCGGCATTGATATTGACAACGCAAGTAAGAAAGTCGATCTGAGCAGCGTAATCCTGAGCAAAATACCTGCAGATGTCGAGATGCAGGCTCTTTGAGTATACTCCTCCTTTAGTCGTTTTCAACTGGACTCTTCGAACATAATCCCTGTCGCCAACGAGTGTGACGCAATAGAGTTCGCCAAGATAGCAGGATTTCATATTGACCGCACGAGCGGAAGCCACCATATTTTTGTTCATCCGGAAATCTGCGAAATGGTCAATCTCCAAAATGTCAGAGGAGAAGTGAAGCCCTATCAATTTCGTCAGCTTCTCAGGTTGATCGAATGCTACAATTTACTTCAAAAGGATGAGAGCGATGTGTGATTACCATATCAATATCATTTCCAGCTCGAAAGACGGCGGATACATTGCAGATATTCCTGACCTGGAATGTTGTTCGGCATATGGAAAAACGCCTGCCGAGGCCCTGCAGCAGGTTTTGCTCGCCAAAGAAGCATGGCTGCAAAGCGCGGAACGAAATGGCAAATCCGTTCCTTCTCCCTGTTATCGTCCCGCGATTTATCAGACTTCCGAGTGATCTCTGGAAAATTTACAAATTTTCGGACACCATTTCATTAAAGAATCGGACACCGTTTCACTAAAGATTCGGACAGTTTTACGAATGAGTGAAACCGGTGTCGTGATAAAAAGGTGAAGCAACGGCCAGTTCCTGGCTTGAACCTGCTGTCATGCTTGCCGGATCGTCCTAAACAAAGATAAAATCAAGCGGGTCGTCAATAAGTCTGGGAAAAATTCCCCTTGCTGCATTGTAGATCGGAGAAAATAGTCAGGAAGCAAGTCGATCTCCTTTTTCTGTTGACATTATTGCGAATAGTGGATAACTTGGATTATAGCTTGTTTCGGCTATATGGGAAATGAGAATTCAAGCTGCATCTCCATGATTTCACATCAATTGCTGATTAGTACATTGGAGTTGTCTATGTAGGATGATCAATTATTGAAACGAATCACGCTCGAACCTGGGGTCATGGTTGGCAAACCGGTGATTAAGGGAACCAGGCTCACAGTTGAATTTATTCTCAATCTGCTAGCGCATGGCGCTACTATTGCCGCAATTACAAAAGAATATCACGGCGTTACTGTGGATGATATCAGAGCATGCATTTTATTCGCCTCAAAATCATTAGAATGTACAACAGTGATGCCTCTGGCAGCCGAGCGTCCTTGAATGCGTTTTCTGGTTGATGAATGCACCGGGCCTGTAGTTGCGGTCTGGCTGCACGAGCAGGGGCACGGAGTATTTTCTCATTCCCATGTGACCTCGCTATCATCCCTGCTTAGCCCCAGCTTGCGTCCCCTGCAGCAACGGCCAAGTTCCGGCTTGAACCTGCTGTCATGCTTGCCGGATCGTACCAAATGAGCGCAAAGGAATGAATGCAGGTGCGCAATATCATTATTGAAAATTTTCAACAGGTCGAAGGATCGTGGGATGAGCACTCTCGAGAATAGCGTCAGTGCAAAAAAAGTATGGTTCGATGATTATTCGCTGTGGGT
>CAZDNQ010000748.1:0-2640 GCA_964506605.1 uncultured Victivallis sp.
TTGGATATTTCGACACGGGCTGCTGGAACAGGACACGAGGAGCTGTATGTGCTCCCACCGGTGACACCTTTGAAATCCTGGCTGCATATCACATTCCTCGATTCGTCCATGAACCTTATATATACGTTCTCCGGCTCCGATGTCATTGTGAACCTGCATGAAGCTATATACCTGCCCGCAGGCGCGTCATATGCATAGGGACAGACGATGTATCTGACTTCCCCGAGATAAACCCATTCGGCGAAACAGGCCGCAGATGTCATGAGACACAACAGCAAAAATATGATTTTTGTTCTCATTATCCCTCTTTGTTTCCGTTTGAAAAATGCCTTATTGCCTCTGATATGTCTCCATCCTTGAAGCTCTTCAGCTCCTTCGCCCTCCTCTCGAAATGCGCCCCGTCCGTCGAACTGCAGTAGAGCATCTCGGGCGAACAGAAGTTCCTGACAGTCCCGCAGACCGGTATGCCGCTGTCAAGATGGTAGTATGTGAGCGACGAGAACCTGTTCTCCCTGGAAAGGTTCTCAGGATTCGGATAGTTCATTATCTGCTCGCGGGTGATTTCAGGAAGACCTATGTCGTCTGAAATGTCCTCCAGATCGCCCCTGTCGTTATGCTTCATCAAAAAGAACTGTTTGCTGTTTCCCATCACGACCGGACGGATCCCCGTATCTTTGAACCTCGAATACTGTTGGACTATCGAGACAATCCATGTCCCGTACTTCCTCATCTGCGCATAACCTTCGGAAATGATCTTCTCCCCGCCCTCGATGTCCAGAATCCTTCCAGCTTCCTCGAAGACGTATCTTTTTCTTGAGCTTCTCGGCAATGTCATTACATGGTTCCGCGTAAAGTTGTGGATGAGGAAGCCCGTCATCCTCTTCAGATCCTCCGCCGCATCGGGAATGCCGCCAAGCTCGAAATGCACTATCTTCCCGTCGAGCCTTATGTTCGTAGTACCGTCGAATATCTTCCCATGCGTCCCGTAGAAGCTCCATGACGAAAGCAGCGTGGCAAGATTCTTTATCTCGTCCCTGCCGTGCTGCCTGAACGGGGATGTCAGCATCAGCTCCACAAGCACCGAGTGCGTCGGATACTGCTCCGGCTTGAAATAGGAAAACGCCATGTCCCTGACAAGTTTCGCTGATGACGGCTCGGAAAGGAATTCCGTGATCTCCTTCTCCGATATATTGTGGAACTCCTCAAGTATCCGCCCATCCCCCTTCAAAAGAAGGTTCCGAACTTCCGTAAACGCGTCAATGACCGTGCTCCCCGGAGGAAGGACAGTCTCCTTGTATTTCTTCACGCACATCGCCTTCCTGACAATCTCCTGGTGCAGTCCGGAGTTCGCCCTTGTCCAATCTTCATAGACATCTGTATACAGCTGGTCTATGTACTGCATTATCTGCGAAGTCCGCAGATTCTGTTTGTCCTCGTCACCGGCAACTCCAGCCATCTTCGCCGCCAGAGCTGTCGCAGTCGCCAGATGCAGGGGGCTCAATGGAAGACCGTGTGTGTCAAGATAGTTTATCGTATATTCGCTGTCGGGATGGATTATCATTGGAGCCGAATCCTGCGTCTGTGTATAAATCCCGTAGCTCAGCCCTTCCTCCATTATGCAGGTAAAATCATAGAAGCATTCCGTCTGGGAGAGCAGATCGGTCATGAACGCAGACTTTCCGGTCCCGCTCATTCCGAAGACAGCCGCATGCTGCGGAACTCCGTCTGTAAAGTTCTTAATCCCGACAAGGTTGAAACAGCTCCCCTCGTAGATGGATTCGGCTTCGTCGAGGTTTCCAGTAAAAGTCGCGCTTATGGGAAGCATGTCAGATAGATACTGGTTCTCGGCGTATATCGCATGACCTGAATATTTCCCGAAAATCCAGCCAGGCCAGGTCTGGAAGAAAAGATTCATAGCGGTCGTCGGAAGCGAACTCTCCCAGTATCCTGCACCATTCATCATATTAACGGCTGATTTTATGGCGGAGCACCTGCCAGACAGTTCCTCTTTCGTCTGCGCAATTATCCTGATTATGAACTCTGCCTTGAACGGGCATGTGAACCCTCCTGCAAGCGCGTCAACCTTCCTCCGCTTCTTGTCAAGCGCCGTCAGCAGCGAATGCTTCTTTTCGCTCTGGTAGTCACCGACAATCCTTTCAATCGCCTTTTCCTCCCTTCCTATCTCATCCTCTATCTTCAAAGGATGTATGTTCACCGTTATCGAATAATCCAGTATCGGAAGCCCGGTGAGATGGCCTATTATTCCCGGATACGTCGTCTGCGGCCACCTGTCCATGACTATCATGCTGTGGTAGAATCCGTCCATGAAGAATCCATAATCATTGTCCCCTCCGGATGCTCTTTTACGGTTGCCATGGATTCCGGAATGCCAGCAGTTCTCCTGGAGCGTCATATCGGGATTGAAGGTTTTCATCGGATCATAGTCATTCCTGATCCTGTAGTCGGGATTCAGAAACTCTGCATAGTGGAGATAATGCATCTGGTCCGTCATCGGAGTCAGTCTCGCACCGCTTCCTCCAAGAAAGCAGTTCAAAAGTTCGCCCTGCCTGTCGAAGAAACTCCCAAGGGAGTTTATCAGATTTTGATAATAGCCATCCACGTCCTCATCATGAACGGCAT
>CAZDNQ010000749.1:0-2639 GCA_964506605.1 uncultured Victivallis sp.
ACTGTCTGAACGTACGGGTCATAGCGAACTCGCCGAGCCTGTGTCCGACCATGTTCTCAGTCACGAACACATTGATGAAAGTCTTCCCGTTGTGGACATTGAAAGTATGTCCGACGAAATCGGGTGCTATCATCGAGCGGCGCGACCAGGTCTTGATAGGCCTCTTCATTCCGCTCCTGTTCATCTTCTCAACCTTTTCGAGGAGATGGGAGTCCGCGAACGGTCCTTTTTTAATTGATCTAGCCATTATTTTTTCCTCCGTTCAATAATGAATCTATCGGAAGTATTCCTCTTCTTGCGGGTCTTCTTGCCTTTTGCAAGCTTGCCCCACGGGGACATCGGGTGCTGTCTTCCACCGCCCGACTTCGAACGTCCTTCACCACCGCCGTTGGGATGGTCGATGGGGTTCATCGCCATGCCGCGGACATGTGGACGGATGCCGAGATAGCGCTTGCGTCCGGCCTTTCCGTATTTGACGTTCATATGGTCGAGGTTTCCAATCTGTCCGATGGTCGCCATACAGTTGATATGGAGCATCCTGACCTCACCGCTGGGGAGCCTGATTGTCGCATATTCCCCTTCCTTGGAGCGGAGCTGTGCGAGCATTCCGGCGGACCTGACGAGCTTGGCGCCGCTTCCGGGATAAACTTCGATGCTGTTGATGTCGATCCCGTCCGGGATATTTTTCAGCTTGAGCGCGTTGCCGGGCTTGATCTCGGCCTTCTCTCCGCTCATGACCTTGTCGCCGACCTTGAGCCCGATAGGGGCCAGTATGTAGCGCTTCTCGCCGTCCGCATAGGACAGCAGGGCGATATTCGCGCTGCGGTTGGGATCATACTCGATTGATACGATCTTCGCGGGGATTCCATCCTTGTCGCGCTTGAAATCAATCAGGCGCAGGCGTCTCTTCACGCCGCCGCCGCGGAAACGGGTTGTCATGCGGCCATTGTTGTTCCTGCCGCCTGTGCCTCGCTTGCCTTTAGTAAGGGATTTCTGAGGAGTGTCGGTAGTGATTTCAGAGAAATCAAGCACCGATTTACCTCTCAGCCCCGGGGTGAGCGGTCTAAATGTCTTTAAAGCCATAATATTACCTCGCTAAGTTGCGTCAAACGATTTCGATCGAACCTTTTGACAATGTTATGATCGCCTTCTTGACGGCCGGACGGCGCCCGTATTTCATCAGCTTCCCGGCACGCTTCATCTTGCCCATCTTGTTGATGATGTTCACGGACTTGACCTTGACATCGTAGAGCTTCTCGATGGCGTTCTTGATGTCAATCTTCGTGGCGTCGGAATGGACCTTGAAAATATATTTGCTTGCAGCCTTGAGGTCCATGCTGCGTTCCGTGACCATTATCGTCTCAATTATCTGGTATGGATTGTTCATGGATTGCTTCCTTTCTATTCGAGCCGCTTCAGGAAGACGTCCATCGCGTCTTTCGTGAAAAGTATTTTATGTGTTAGTAGTAGCTGGTACGTGTTCACCGAATCGGCCTTCGCCAGCTCTATGTACGGCATATTCTGGGAAGCCCTTGCGATGTCCTTGTCGAGCTCCTTCAAGACAATCAGGACGTTCCTGCCAAGCTGCATCTTGTCGAGCAGTGAGGCGACATTCTTAGTCTTGGGGGCGTCAATCTTGAACGCTTCCGACATCACAAGCGAACCTTCGGAGATCCTTTCACAGAACGCGCGCTTGAGGGCGAGTGCAAGAACCTTCTTGTTGACCTTCATCCCGTATTTGCGGGGCTTCGGTCCGAACGTGATTCCACCATGTCTCCAGATCGGGCTCCTGTTGCTTCCGACGCGTGCGCGTCCGGTACCCTTCTGGCGCCAGGGCTTGGCACCGCCGCCGCTGACTTCGGCCTTTGTAAGGGTCGAAGCTGTTCCGGCGCGCTTCTCTGCGAGATGCGCGACAACTGAATCATGCACGGCCTGTGCACCCTTCTCAAGCTCGATATGTTTCGGCTTGAGGGCAAGCTCACCGGCGGACGAACCGTTGCTGTCAACGATCTTAACGGACAATTCCTTCTTGGTATCTGTCTTTGCTTTTTTAGCCATAAGTCACCACCTAGTTCTTTTTAATGCTTTTTTTGATGGCGCTTCTGACTGTCAGGATCCCGCCGGTCGGGCCGGGAACT
Organism: uncultured Victivallis sp.; assembly: GCA_964506605.1. GTDB lineage: Bacteria > Verrucomicrobiota > Lentisphaeria > Victivallales > GWF2-50-93 > GWF2-50-93. The sequence goes on from CAZDNQ010000749.1 coordinate 2,139, forward strand.
GCGCCTTTGAGGAAGAGAAGATTCTCTTCAGCGGATACTTTGACGACGAGCAGGTTCTGTATGGTCCTCGGAACGTTGCCCATGTGTCCGGGCATTCTCTTGCCCTTCATGATGTTGCCGGGCTTTTCCTTCTGACCGATTGAACCAGGCCTCCTGTTCCAGCCGCCGCCATGGCTTGCACGGCCGCCTGCGAAATTATAGCGCTTGACAACGCCCTGGAAGCCTTTTCCTTTGACGACTCCGTTCACGTCGACATATTCCTTGGCGGCGAAGATGTCTGCCTTGATCACGTCGCCGGACTTGAATTCCTTATCAGGATCACGGATTTCCTTGTAGTCTGCGTGGGGATCCCCTTCGATGTTCGCCTTCTTGGCGCGGCCGACCATAGCCTTGCCGGCGTTCTTCGTCTTCCTGGCTCCGAATCCGAGCTGGATGGCCGAGTAGCCGTTCTTTTCCTTCGTCTTCACTTCCATCACAGTGCATGGACCGGCCTGGAGAACG
>CAZDNQ010000750.1:0-2638 GCA_964506605.1 uncultured Victivallis sp.
TAAAAACTTTCATACCAGTAAGAATGGCACGGTATTGAAAATTGATGACGGACTTGATATCAGAGAGTTCGATCTGATGCATGATCAAATTCTTAAAGTTGATTATTTCTATGGAAGGGTGCCAGTTAAATGGCTTGAAAACGATGACCAGGAGGGGTTGCAGCCACGTGTTATAGATTACAAACGGCTAATAACTATCAGAGACCATCTCAAAGACCATCCTCAGCTTGCACCATCTATCGGACGATTGGTGGTGAATAGATTAAAGCTGTTTGATGGACAGCATAAACTTGCAGGTCAAGTATTAAATAACTTGAATGAGCTTGATGTCAAGGTGTATATATCACCGGATAATGCTGAAAGAGCAAAGAAACTCTTTGACGACTTAATGATTACAAATTTAGAAGCTCATTCCAAGCTGAAGCAAATTCCATTTTATACTTCCACGCTTCTTGACAGGCTTTCGGTCATTTACAAGGATCTTCTTGATGAGTTTGTTGCCAGCAAGCCTCCAGACAGTCATACTGAAAGTAATTTTATTCATTTCCTTGTAGTCGAAAAACAGTACAAAAAAACAGCGGCAAAAGAAATGTTGCGTGGTGCCATCAAGAATACAGCTCTGGATTATTCGGAACTATCGAAATTCGTGGCAGAAGCATCGAAGGATGCAAATTACCCGATAACTATTGAACTGCTTAATAAAACTTTATTCCCAGCAGCGCTCTATCTCGAGCCATCAATATCAAAATTTACTTCATCTGGCGATCACAGAAATTCTGAAACTGAAAATTTCAAGGAACTTTCAAAACTCATCGTACAAGAGAGTTTCTTAAACAACTGGGTTCCCAATGTTAAGGGTAAAACGTTAACAAATGTACAATTGAAGGCAAGGCGTATTTGGCATAAAGGATCTGTGTTGACCTGGGCTCCTTATTTGAAAAGCATTTTGTACTTTGCCTTGCAGACAATGACCAATGAAGAAAGGGACAAGATTCTCTATCGTCCAATAATTGAGGACCGACAAAAGGAGATTGTTGGAAAATGCCTTGGCAGACTTTTCAACCATACAATGTGGGACGAGCCGGAAGGAGAGATTGATAGTCTGTTGGTATCAGCAAAGAGACAAGATGAATTATTCAATAGAAAGGGACTGTCGGAAAAATATGTTATCTACGGGGTATCTTAACATAGTAATGTTTATTAATGCACTGCAGTGAATCCAAGCAGCCAGATATGTGGCAATAGATAGAAAGTCAGTATTAGATTATCGGAGTTTCAATTTGATAATTCTGGTGCGTGCGACTGCAAAGGCGTCTGTTGTCAAATATGAATCCTGACGCCAGATTAAGGATGAACCGAAGGATTAGATGTAATAGAAACTTAACGGGGGACGTCGTGTTTACGGCGGGGAGGAGAGCCATGGGCATGATGCAAGACATGTGGGAGCACCAGCTCCGGCTCTTTAAGAATATTTGTGTAAACAGTCTTTCTTCCTCTTCCTTCTTCGATGAGCCGAGGGGATCGATGTCTCCGTAGGAGACCCCGAGGCTCATCCCGGTTGAACTCACAATGGCACCCTTCCTTCGAACCTGATGGAGAACCTGCTGAGAGCAAGCCTCCAGTTCCGTATAGGCATGGTCCATTTCTTCGAGGCGTTCATCAGCGCCAGGTACATGCTCTTAAGAATAGCCTCGTTGTTCGGAAATGCACCACGGTTCCTGATTATTTTCCTGACCGAATTATTGATAGACTCAATGGCGTTGGTGGTGTAGATGACCTTGCGGATCTCCTCGGAATAGGCGAAGAACGGGCGTACGAGCTCCCAGTTTTTGCGCCACAGCTGGGATATAGTCGGATACTTCGGATCCCACTTGGCTGCGAACTTGTCCAGGTTCTGCAGCGCCTCATCCTCCGTATTCGCCTTGTAAACGCCTTTCAAGTCGGCAAGAAGCTCCTTGTAATCCTTGTACGAAACATACTTGAGCGAGTTCCTGATCATATGCACTATGCAAAGCTGTATCTCGGTCCTGGGGAATACTGCATGTATAGCCTCAGGAAAACCCTTCAGCCCGTCTATGCACGCTATCAGGATGTCCTCCACTCCACGGTTCTTGATCTCGGTTATGACGTTCAGCCAGAACTTTGCGCCTTCAGTGTCGGCTATCCACATCCCGAGCAGCTCCTTGCGCCCTTCCATGTTTATCCCGAGTGCGAGGTAGACGGCCTTGTTCTCCGTCTTGCCGTTCTCACGGCTCTTGACCATTATCGCATCAAAGAACATCACTGGATATGTCGGATCAAGCGGACGGTTCTGCCACTCACGGACATCCTCGATTACCGCATCGGTGACATTGGATATGAGGGTCGGGGAAACTTCGACCCCGTATATCTCCTTGAGATGCCCCTGTATCTCGCTGAGGCTCATGCCTCGTGCGTACATCGAGGTTATCTTCTGGTCGAATCCGTCGAAGCGCCTCTGGTGCTTGGGTACTGCGACAGGTTCGAACCGGCCTTTTCGGTCACGGGGAACATGCAGCTTTATCTCGTCCTCTCCAGTCAATATCGTCTTGGCGCTGTGCCCGTTCCGGGCGTTGCCAGACTTCTTCTCCTGGGGCTTGTGCTTCTCGTATCCAAGGTG
>CAZDNQ010000751.1:0-2634 GCA_964506605.1 uncultured Victivallis sp.
GTACCAGGACTTGCCAAGACGCTTCTTGTCCGCAGTCTCGGTGACGCGATGAGCCTCGGGTTCAACAGGATCCAGTTCACTCCGGACCTGATGCCCTCCGACATAACCGGAACAGACGTGCTCGACGAGGAGGTTGGAAGCACCAAGAGGATACTGAGGTTCGTCAAAGGCCCGGTATTCACCAACATACTCCTCGCCGACGAGATCAACCGAACTCCGCCCAAGACACAGGCGGCGCTCCTCGAGGCGATGCAGGAACGCCATGTCACAAGCGGCGGTGTTGAATTCGACCTGCCGTCCCCTTTCTTTGTGCTTGCGACGCAGAATCCGATCGAGCAGGAGGGGACATATCCGCTTCCGGAAGCGCAGCTCGACCGTTTCATGTTCCTGGTCAGGATGGATTATCCCGCTAGGAAGGAGGAGATCCAGATCCTCGGTCAGACCACTGTCAACAGGGACGTGAAGCTGAAGCATGTCATAAACGGACCAAGGATAATCGAACTGCAGAAGATCGTGCGCGACATCCCCGTGAGCGACCACGTGCTCGCGTATGCGGCCGACCTGGTAAGGATGTCGAGGCCGGGCGATCCGTCAGCGCCCGAGTTCATAAGGAAGAACCTGAACTATGGAGCAGGACCGAGGGCCGGTCAATATCTGATACTTGCCGCGAAGGCGTGGGCCGGACTCAACGGCCGCATAAATGTCTGCTGCGAAGATGTCAGGCGCAGCGTCCAGTCCGTCCTCTTCCACAGGATCTCATGCAATTTCCATGCCGCCGGTGAAGGGATAGGCCCGTCAGAGATAATTGACAGGCTTGTGAAGGAAGCGCCGGAACCGAACGAGTGAGGCAAAATCCAAGCGACCAAGTGTCAATGTGTCAGAGTATCAAAGTTATTAAGAAAATGATTTAAAATTTCTTCTTCCTTGAATAACTCGGCCACTGGTCACTCGGTCACTGATAACTTTTGGAAAAAAACCGATGTCCGACAAATACCATTTCCTCCCTCCGGGCACATTGGACGCCCTCAGCAATGTGGAGCTTATCTCAAAGTATCTGGTGGAAGGATCGATAATGGGGCTGCACAGGTCCCCGTACAGGGGATTCTCGTCGGAATTCGCGGAATACAGGAAGTACTGTCCCGGCGACTCCGTCAAATATCTCGACTGGTTCGCGTATGCGAAGACGGACCGCTACTATGTGAAGCAGTTCGAGGACGAGACGAACATGTTCTCATATGTCATCCTAGACACGTCCAACTCGATGGCGATGCCGGGGACGAAGAGGCACAAGTTCAACTATGCCTGCTACATGGCTGCGGCCTTCATCTACCTGATGCAGAGGCAGAGGGACGCCGTCGGACTTTTCACGTACTCCGACAAGGTCCACAGCTTCTATCCTCCCAGGAACTCGCGCCGCCACATGCTTGATCTCCTGTCCGTCCTTGAGAATCTTTCTCCGGCAGGGAAGACGGACGCGTCAAGATGCTTCCATTCCATCGCGGACCAGATAAGGAGGAGGTCCCTGGTCGTCATATTCTCCGACTTCTTTGATCTCGACTCCCAGTTCATGAAGAGCCTAGAGCATTTCCGCTACAGGAAGTCGGAGATAATCCTGTTCCAGATCCTGGATGAGACCGAGCTTCAGCTGCCGTACAAGGGGCTTGTCGAGTTCGAGGACATGGAGACCGGCGAGACCGTCGAGTTCGAGAGCGAATATTCACGTGACCTCTACATGCATGACTTGGAGGAATACCTGCACAACATGAAGGCGGCTTGCGAGAAGATGAACATCATGTTCGAGACGATAAGCACGAAGACCCCTTTTGAGCGGGCGCTGATGGCGTATTTCACCAAAAGGGAGGAGATGTTCTGATGAGAATTGAACATCGAACATCGAACACTGAACATCGAATGCCAGGAAAGAAATCCGTTCGAAGTTGGATGTTCATTGGAGGAAGGAACTGATGCAGTTCGGAAATCCAATCTTCCTCTGGGGCCTTCTGGCGCTTCCCATCCCCGTCCTGATCCACCTCTACTTCCGGAGGAACAGGATCCGCGTCAAGTTCTCCACGGTGCAGTTCTTCAGGAAAAGGGAGAAGTTCCTGGCGTTCAGGAGGAGGCTGAGGGATATTCTCCTCCTGCTGTTCAGGACGCTCGCGGTGCTTTTCCTGGTGCTTGCGCTCTCACGTCCGACGATAGGAGGTTTCAACTACCTGTCCGGCGGCGGGACAGATGCGCTGATCATCATGGATGACACCCTTTCCATGTGCAGGAAAAGCAGCTCCGGCGAGACTGCGTATGATTCCGCCAAAAGGAAGGCGCATGAGATCATGGCGGTGCTCGGAGGAGGGGATTCCGCCGCTGTCATATTCGTTTCAGGCAGAAGGGGGATTTCTCTGACCGGAAAGCTTCGGAAGATCGAGGACGCGATCGGCGGAAGCGCGCCTGCCGGCTGCAGCGGATCGTTTTCCGCGGCTTTGAAACAGGCCTCGGATTATCTTAAGACCTCCGAGAATCCCAACCGCGAGATATTCCTCATTTCAGATTTCCAGTCATGCCAGATGCCGACCAAGCCATACAGAGACGCCGCTCTCGATGACGCCAGGGTTTACTTCATGCCTGTCTCTGGATCCC
>CAZDNQ010000752.1:0-2631 GCA_964506605.1 uncultured Victivallis sp.
CGCGATGCAGGATGTGAAATTCATTCCATGCATAGCAAAGAGCATCGGCTACACTTCTAGCAATATGCAAGGCCTCCTTCTCCGGAATCTGCTTGTCTATGGTTAGCCGGCTTTCAAGTGGAACTCCATCAACATATGACATGGCTAGATAGTAGATGTTGTTTTCACATCCGGCATCATGTGCAGTGACAATGTTCTGATGCTCCAGCCTTGCGGAGGTTTTTACCTCCTTGAGAAAACGGTCGACAAAGTCCTTGCTGGATGTCAGCGCAGGAGAGAGAATTTTCATAGCTACTCTACGGTCCATAGCCATCTGGTTAGCAAGCCATACTTCGCCCATGCCACCAGCTCCGAGTCTTCGGATTATTTCATATCCGGCTATTTTCATTCCAGGCTTGATGCCTTGCATTGGTATCAAGACAGTAGAATTGCAACTAGGGCATTGCGCGACAGAGCCGGCAAAGGAATCATCCGCTTCTATTTCTATGCCACAGTTAGAGCAGTTGAAATATATTTCAGACATTATACGTATTCTCTATTCTTTGATTATTTATACTTTTACTCTTTGTTTTCCATAATCAAGAGCACTTCTGGGATTCCTCGTCCTTCAGCTTGCGGTGCAAGGTTCTCCTGCTGATACCGAGTTTGCCGGCGGCCTTTGTGATATTTCCTCCGCACTCGTCAAGCGCCTTCTGAATAAGAAGCTTCTCCGCCTTGCCAATGTTGAGCGAGTTTGCCGGAAGGACAGGCTTCGCGAGGTCAGGCGAGATGCTTTCGCGCACATGGACAGGGATGTTGTGCATGTCCAGGACCTTTGTCCTGCTGAGGACGACCATGCGTTCGACGCAGTTGCGGAGCTCGCGTATATTTCCAGGCCATCTGTACCTGCACAGCAGGGCGAGCGCATCCTCGGAGATGCTCATCACATCCTTGCCGTTCTCCCTGGAGAATTCATCCAGGAAGTGTTTCACAAGGAGCGGTATATCCTCCTGCCTGTCACGGAGCGGAGGGAGATTTATCGACACGACGAAAAGCCTGAAATAGAGGTCCTCCCTGAACTTCCCTCCGTCCACCATCGACCTGATATCCTTGTTTGTGGCGGTGATCACGCGGGTGTCTGTGACGACCGGCACTGTTCCGCCCACTCTTTCGAAGGTGCGCGTCTCCAGGGCGCGCAGCAGCTTTACCTGGATGGACGGATCAATCTCCCCTATCTCGTCGAGGAATAGAGTGCCGCCGTCAGCCAGCTCGAAACGTCCCTTCTTCTGCTCGACCGCGCCTGTGAACGCCCCCTTCTCATGTCCGAAGAGCTCGCTTTCAAGGAGAGTCGGCGGAAGTGCAGCGCAATGGACTGCGACAAACGCCCCCTTCCTCCCGCTGAGGCCATGTATGGAATGCGCGATCATCTCCTTGCCGGTACCGCTTTCGCCCGCGATCATCACCGTGGTCCTGGCAGGGGCGACCTGCCTGACAGTCTCGAACACTTCGTGCATGGAGGAAGATTTCCCTATTATGTCGTCCAGCCCGTAGCTCCTGCTGAGTTTTCTCTTCAGCTCCTGGTTCTCTTCGGTGAGCTGTTTCTTTTCCACCGCACGCTGCACGATCAGTTCCAGCTGGTCCAGGTTGAGCGGCTTCTGGATGAAGTCGAACGCACCCTCCCTGGTCGCCTCGATGGCCGAGGGTATGGAACCGTATGCCGTCATGATTATGCAGACAGGCTGTGGTTTCCTGAGCAGCGCCTCCCTGAGCACGTCCATCCCGTCTGCGCCAGGCATCTTAAGGTCGGTGACGACGATATCGTAATTGTTTTTCCTGATCATGTTTATCGCCCTGGCGCCGTCCTCGGCTACGGTGACCTCGTAGTTCAGCCTGAGAAGGCGTGCAAGGCCGTCGCGCGAAGAACGCTCGTCGTCCGCTATGAGTATGCTGTATTTCCTGGACATGTTGTTCCTCTCAGTTTTTCGTTCTTTCAGCAGGCGGCGCCGGCAGCATCCGTATGCGCTTTGAAGCTGCCGGGAACCTTATCTTGAAGACCGTGCCCTTCCCGGGCCTGCTGTCAACAGAGAATTCCGCGCCATGCTCCCTCATGACCCTTTCGACGACCATCAGGCCGAGCCCTGTGCCGGAGCTCTTGGTAGTGAAATACGGTTCGAAAATTCCTGAAATCTCATCGGCGCTTATCCCCTTGCCCGAATCGCCGAAGGAAAGTTCCAGCCTCTCGTCGTCGGACGAACATGATATATGTATGGTCCCGCCGTCGGGCATCGCCTGGATCGAATTCTTTATGATGTTGTAGAACGCCTGCTTCAGCTGGTCGGTATCACCCTGGACATTCGGAAACTCATCGGCCCATGCGCATTCGACCTTTATATTCCTGTCTTCAATCTCATGCCGCATGAAATTGAGGGTCTCCACTATGAGCTGCTTCAGATCGACCCTTGACATGACAGGCGTCGCCGGCCTCAGCGCCTGCAGGAACTGCGAGATTATCATGTCGAGGCGCTTGACCTCCTTCTCGGCCACCTCGAGAAGCTCCGTCGCCTCCGCATCCTTCTTTTTGGCCTTCTTGAGCTTTCTTCCGAGGAGCTGCAGGTGGATGTTCAGGCTGTTCAGGGGATTGCCTATCTCGTG
>CAZDNQ010000753.1:0-2629 GCA_964506605.1 uncultured Victivallis sp.
AGTCCCAGCCTCCAGTATGCGATCGCCGGCGGCATCGGCCTGTTCATAGCACTGCTGGGGCTCAGGAACAGCGGACTTATCACCGCCACCGACAACGGGCTCTTCCTGACTGGCAACTTCCACAGCAAGACGCTCCTGATATTCGCCATAGGCCTCCTTTCGACCGCGGCGCTGCAGGCCCTGAAGGTGAAAGGCGCCATCCTCTGGGGCATCCTGATCGGGACCATCGCAGCTCTCACGCTTGGCAAGATCCATGTCCCTTCATCGCTTGTCAGCGCACCTCCCGACATCTCGCCGGTCTTCATGAAGTTGGATTTCCCAAACCTCTGGCTCCATCTGGGCGCACTGCTGCCGTTCATCCTGATCTTCACGGTGATGGATGTATTCGACAACATGGGGACGCTTGTCGGAGTTGGCACCCAGGCCGGCCTCATGAAGGACAACAAGCTTCCAGACTGCGAAAAGGCCTTCGCCGCCGACGCGTGCGGAACTGCCTTCGGCGCCGCCTGCGGACACAGCACTGTCACCAGCTACATCGAAAGCGCGGCCGGAGTGGAGAACGGAGGCCGGACCGGCCTGACAGCGATTGTCACAGGGCTCTGCTTCCTTGCGGCAATCTTCTTCACGCCTTTCATAGGGATGATAGCGAACTATCCGCCGCCTTTCAATCCGATCACTGCGCCCGCGCTTGTGATCGTCGGGGCGATGATGCTCAGGAACACTTCAAGGATCAGCTGGGACGACGCCACGGAATCGATTCCGGCATTCCTGATACTCATAGGGATACCGGCATGCACGAACATAGGCGACGGCCTCGCACTCGGCCTCATCAGCTACCCGGTGATCAAGCTTTTGACCGGAAAAGGAAGGGAGATTTCCTGGCTAACATATCTGACCGGTGCTATACTTATAGTATATTTGGTTTATCTCAGGACAACATAGGGCCGCCGCATGCACAATTTCCTGGCAAACATGATCGAGACAGAGACGACTTTCTTCCTGCAGCCGTCCACGCTTGACAGCTCGATCTTCTACCAGCCTGCTACCATGGTCCTTATCTGGATAGTGATATTCACTTCGGACTGGCTCATGAACTACATAGGAGCCAGGCTCTACCACAACAGGGTAAGGAGCTTCTGGCTCTTCGAAAAGGGATATTACCTCAAGTTCATCTCCGACGAGGAGATAAGGAAACCGGCACGGCTGATCATACGCTTCTTTTCCGAGCTCATCATAACTTCGGTCGGGATATGGATACTTCTCTACTCGTGCAGGCTGCTCTCCAGCTGGAACATCTACGAGTTCCTATGCGGCACATTCGTCCTCCTGGAGGCGTGCATCCATTTCAGGCATGTCAGGAACGTGTCACTGTTCTCGCTGGCCAAGAAAGGCAGCGGCCTATACGGCTGCATTGCCATCCCGAAGTGGATATCCCTCAGGAACAGCTTCGCCGAATTCGCACTCTTCTCCCTGTCGTACCTGCTCATCTATTTCTTCGACACCACGAACTACTTTGTCCTCGGCGGGGTATGCTCCTGCTTCATCGTATCGATATACAATCTCATCTTCGCCGAAACCGAAAAGAAGATATTCGTACAGAAAAACCAGAATTCCATCCGGGAACTCAATGTCCAAGCATAAAAACCTAGTGAAATCCGCAATTGTCGGCGCCTGCGTCCTCCTCTGCATGGAAAGCGAAGCCAGGGTCTATACCGGCCTTGAAGTATTCCTTTCCAAATACACCAGCCTTGTCCAGGGGAAGAAGGTCGGTCTTGTCACAAACCAAACCGGCGTAAACGCCAACCGCGTCTCCACCGTGAACCTCTTCTATAAGAATCCAGACATAAAACTTGTCGCGCTGTTCGCTCCTGAACACGGCATCCGCGGCAACCTCAAGGCCGGAGAAACCGTTCCCGGAGGCCGGGATCCGCTTACCGGCCTTCCTGTATACACCCTCTATGGCGCAAACGGGCATAGGCCCACACGGGAGCAGCTGGCGCAGATCGACGTAATGGTCTTCGACATCCAGGATGTCGGCAGCCGCACCTATACCTATATCTGGCATCTCGCCGAATGCATGAGCGCCTGCGCCGAGAACGGAAAGACCATCATCGTCCTCGACCGTCCGAATCCCTACGGCGCCTATACCGTCGACGGCCCATGCGTCGATCCGGAACTGAAATCCTTCATCGGCCTCTATTCTATCCCGAGGGTCTATGGAATGACCGTAGGCGAACTTGCAGTCTATCTCAACACCGAAGAGAAGATAAGAAGCAAGCTCTATGTTGTGCCAATGATGAACTACAGGCGCGGCATGTCATGGGCCCAGACCGGTCTCCCATGGGTTCCGCCGTCGCCCAACATCCCAACACCTGAATCAGCATATGCCTACGCCTCGACTGGGACACTCGGTGAGACCGGCGGTATCAACATCGGTATCGGAACCCCGCCCAGCACCAGCCGCCGGTCTCTGGCGAGGCGATGCCGTCCGCCCAAAGCGCTGCGATATGCGTGCCCATATTGATGTACTGTCCCTGGTACTTTACCGGGACGGGGAAATCGAAAACAGGCGCCTCATTGGTACCCACGTTGCGCACGAAGAACGGCATGGCGCCGAATACCGGCAGAG
>CAZDNQ010000754.1:0-2626 GCA_964506605.1 uncultured Victivallis sp.
GGTATACGCCATTGCAAGCAGCGCCTGGTCATAGAGCATCTTCTCGAAGTGCGGGAGCAGCCATTTCGCATCGGTCGAGTACCTGTGGAAGCCTCCGCCGAGCTGGTCATATATCCCCCCTTCCCTCATCTTGTCCAGGGTGAACTCGACCTGGCGCATGATCTCCCTGTCCTTCGTGGCGCGCCAATATCTAAGGAGGAAAAGCAGCCTGTGCGCCGAAGGGAATTTCGGGGCGTTCCCGAATCCGCCGTAAACCTTGTCAAACTCCATGGAGATCTCGTCGGCAGTCTTTTTGCAGAGGCCTTCATCGGCTTCCGACTTGTAGGTCTTGCCGGAATTTGCCTTGAGCGCGGCGGAGACTTTTTCCGCGGAAGAGAGTACGTCCCCCTTCTTGTTCCTCCAAAGATCGTCTATTTTAGGAAGTATCTCGAGAAGCCCAGTCATGCCGAAACGGCTTTCCCTCGGGATATATGTCGCCGCAAAGAAGGGCTTCTTGTCCGGGGTCATGATTACAGTCAGAGGCCAGCCGCCGGTACCGCTGAGCGCCTGGCAGACGGTCATATACACATTGTCGATGTCCGGACGCTCCTCGCGGTCGACCTTGATGCTGACAAACGACTTGTTCAGCAGTTCGGCGACCTCCTCGCTTTCAAATGATTCCCGTTCCATCACATGGCACCAGTGGCATGTTGAATATCCTATGGAAAGGAATATCGGCTTGTCTTCGCGTGCCGCCTTCTCAAACGCCTCGCCGCCCCAGGGGAACCAGTCTACGGGATTGCCTGCGTGCTGCAACAGATATGGACTTTTCTGCCTGGAAAGGGAATTCATGAGGTCTCCTGTATGAAATAAGTAATCGGGTAAGTTATTATGGGAAGAATGATTTTCAACCGCTGCGTCTACTTCAGGCTGTTGTCAAGGGCAAACTGGTTCTTCCAGTTCCTGTTCAGATTGTTGCTGCGGTTGAAATGCTGCACGTGGCCGTCAAGGAACGCGACATTCCACTTGCCGTCGCCGTGGTCAGAGACATCGACAAGGTTGTTCTCCGATGTGAACCCCCTGTCGCAGATCATGATGAAATTGGACGGGTCGGTCTGGAAATAGGTACCGGATGCTTTCTTCTTCCCGGCGTCATCCATCCTGTAAGCGCTTATCCAGCGGCCATTGGCGGGATTGTCCGGAGCCTGGGCCGTAGAAGTAAGGCTGGTATTGTAGCATCCTGGACCGCTGTTCCTGTTGAGCTTGGAGCCGCCATATGCAAGATGGTTGTGCGCATCACCTGTGTCGTCGTCCATCATATATCCTGACGCCGTATCAAGCTTGGTCCCCCAGTATCTTTCAGTTGCGGGGCACAAGTAGCCGGTGAACATGACCGTGGGATATCCATATACAGGATATCCGGAATGCGGAAGGCATTCGGAAAGAACCGCGCAGAGAGCCCTGAAGTCACAGTAGTAGGTCCCGGTCGAACAGTTGGTAGGCCAATAGCCGTCGATATCGTTCGTATACATGATTATGGCGAGGCTCTCCTGCTTTAGCTGGTTCTGGCAGGTGGTATGGATCGCGTATTCCCTTGCAGCCCTCAGGGCAGGAAGCAGCATTGCCGCCAGAATTGCGATGATCGCAATTACCACGAGTAGCTCGATCAAGGTGAATCGAGCTGCTCTCGCCGTCGCTCCCCGCAATCGCGGGGCAGCTTCCGCCTTCGCAAAGAAGCTACGGTGCGACAAGATGGCGGGCACAGCCACCAGCAGCTCAATCAGTGTAAACGGCTTAATGGATTTTGGTTCCGCCTTCAACCCGCACCTCTTGTCTTATTATGTCTTATTATATCATAAAACATTATCAAAGTCAAGAGCTGCGATGCAATTTTCACCATCCGAAAGGAAGTCGCGGGATCAGGATTGAAGAGGGAAAACTTTTCTGGCGTTGGACTCGAGCAGACCTCCAAGCGCATCAGGGCTGACACCGAGAATCCCTGCCGCAGCTTTATAAATCTCAACTATGTCCATCCCGGAATCATCCGTCTCCAGGAAAAACCTGTCCGTCGGAATGCCAGCCAGGACATCGCCAAGCCGTTTGTCTTCGAGCAGCGCTTTTCCGAAAGACAGGTAGAACCCTTGGCCGACAAGCTGCGATGCCGTCTGAATGTTCCCCCTGAACCCGTGGATGATCCAAGGGCGCCCGCCCGGGAACGCCTTTCTTTCGGAAGTGATGTCTGGGTACGCCCTGACGCAGTGGATGACAACAGGCTTGTCAAGGCTTGCGGCTATTTCCACCTGCCGTCTGAAGACCTTCATCTGCAGATCGAATGAAACCTTGCACGCCCTGTCCAGCCCGCACTCGCCTACCGCAGCGGCGGATTTCCCCTTCTCTGCTACAAGTTCCAAGTCGCGCTTCATTGTGCTTTCAGACAGATGCCATGGATGGAGACCGACGGAATAGAAATCCTTTTCCGGGACATCATCCCCAGGGAAAATATTAATTATTGCAGTTTCCTCCAAATCTTTTGCAGGAGAATGCCTGTGCAAGTTGAAGAATTTCTTTGTCAACCGCGCCCTCTTATGCTAGTTTTCATCTTGACTTTTTCAAGTTTTTGGAAAACCATTTGGAATCCATGTACCAT
>CAZDNQ010000755.1:0-2610 GCA_964506605.1 uncultured Victivallis sp.
CGATCACGCTGTTGTCGTGCTGCCTGCTCCAGAGCACCTTGTCGCCCTTTACGCATGTTATCTGCCTGCTGTTCTGGAGGAGCACCAGATCCTTCCAGACTGAATCGGAGCAGTTGAGGGCGTAGCTCGCCTTGCCGGTGAACACGCTGTCGTTCTTGAGCATCTCTATGTAGCCGGGGTTCATCGCGGACAGAGGCTTGAAGAAGGACTTGTCTGAGTCGGCGATCTGCAGCTCCGAAACACTTGAAGCGGACTGTTCAGGATCCTTTGCAGGCGGCGGTTCGCCGAACCCCAGCAGCACCTTCCTCTTCCGGGCCTGTATCTCCGACAGGGATCCTTTCTTGGTCCCGAGTATCTCGAAATACTTGTCCAGGGATTTTGAGTAGTCCTTTTCAAACTCCTTGAACGACTCCTTGTATTTCATCACAGCCCCGGACAGCAGGTTCTTGTCGTCGGTTTCGAGCAGGGATGCGTTCTTTGAGAGGAGTATGTTCTGGATCGTGCGGTTCAGCTTCAGGGTGTTCTTTTCGGAATTGAGCTTGTTCACGTTCTCGATGTTGGTCGCCAGCTCCCAGTCGCTCTTCACCATGACGGTCGTGGTCTTCAGGGTCTCGGCCCTGCGTTTCAAATCCTTGAACTCCTGCTTGTCCTTGATCTCAGGGATGAGCTCCATGTCCTTGATTGCGTTCTTCGAGTTTTCATAGTCGCTCTTCGCGATGTACGCCTTGAGCCTGAAGAACAGCCGGTCGTTCCCGATCGCGTCCTTGAGCTCGGGGAAGTTCGCGTCGATGAACTTCACAAGTTCGTCGAGCTCCTCCTTCTTAAGCATGATCTCCATCATGAACCTGACGGCCGCGCCCCTGACCTGGATGTCGTTGCTCCTGTTGTCATATGTCCTCTTGAAGAAATCCTTACCGGTTGCGAGCATCTTGTCGTTCTTGAGGCAGATGTTGTAGATGTCCTCCATCATCCTCCTCAGCGTGGGGACCTGTGTCTTCCTCTTGAATAGGAATTCGGACCAGAAGATCATGTTCTGGTAGTCCTGTATCTGCGCGTAGTCGGAGATCAGCCTGCTCGCGACCATCTCAACCACTTCCTGCACGTCATTCGGGAATGCCTTGAGGAGCTCGGTCATCAGCCTGATGTCGATGTAGGTCGGGCTCACGTCGCTGAGGCTGGTGACGATGGCCCAGGGGCCGCCGCCCTGTTCGAGCTTGATGAATATTTCGTTCTTGCCGGCCTTGAGGTCTACCGGTATTATGTCCGGATTGTTCGGATCGACGTAGAACTTGTTGAGGAGCACCTGCTTGCCGTTCACCTTCACTTCCGCGCCGTCGTCATGGGACATTATCAGGAACTTCTGTCCGGGCTTCTGCACAGTGACAGTATTATAGAAGAAGAACACGGCCTCGGTTATGCTCTCGGAAATCGGACTCTTCTCGCCGGCCGGCCATTTCACCCATGACACCTGTTTGCCGTCCTTGCCGGGATATGAGGCATCGAGCTTGATCTCCTTTTCGGCGGGATACACCGTCTCGAAAGTCTTGTCTCCGCTCCTGTCGAAAGGCCCTATCTCCATCCAGTTCTCGAATTTCGCGCGCTCCGTCTTGTTCTTCTCGAGGCTCTTGTTCATCGAGTTGAACAGGTTGTCCGCCTTGTCGATCGCGACCTTGGACGTGCTGTCCCACCAGGCAGGCTTGACCGCGTAGTCCTGGGATAACGCCGAAACGGCGGTGAAAAGGACAAGTATTTGGAAAACAAGTGCTTTTTGGATTTTCATGTTCAATATAGTAATGCAATCCGTTTCAATTTAAAGCTGTATTTTTGAAGATAATATTGTATTTTAAAGGATGGAAAAGAAGTTCGACATCCTCGTCATCGGTGCGGGCGTCGTCGGCGCGGCGGTCGCCAGGGAGCTGTCACGCTACGAGCTGAAGATTGCTGTAGTCGAGAAGGAGGAGGACGTCTCATTCGGCACCAGCAAGGCCAACTCCGGGATAATCCACGCCGGATTCCATTCCCAGCCCGGCACGCTCAAGCTGAAGCTCGAAGCCGCAGGAAACCGCATGTTCGACAGGCTCTCCTCCGAACTCGGATTCCCCTTCGAGCGCCGCGGCGAACTCATGGTCGCATTCTCGGACGACGAACTCCAGATCCTCCACAAATACTACCAGCGCGGAATCCATAACGGAATATCAGGCATGGAACTCCTCGGGCGCGAACGCACCCTGGAGCTCGAGCCCAACCTCAATCCCGACATCCTCGGCTCGCTCCACGGACCGTCCGCCGGAATCGTCGGTCCATACGAGTACTGCTTCGCCCTCATCGAGAACGCAAGAGCCAACGGAGTGGAAGTTTTCCTTGACAGCAGGGTCGGAAAAATCACCCGGAAGGATTCATGCCTGGAAATTACAACATGCCAGGGCGATGTCCTTTCCGGAAAATTCATTGTCAACGCCGCTGGACTCTTCTCCGACGAAATTGCGAAGCTCGCAGGAATCGACGAGTTCAAAATCATCCCCAGGAAAGGCGAGGAATATCTGCTGGACAGAAGGGTGGGCGGGCTTGTCAGAAGGGTGATATTCCCTGTCCCTTCGGAAAAATCCAAGG
>CAZDNQ010000756.1:0-2609 GCA_964506605.1 uncultured Victivallis sp.
GGATCATGTCGATGACATACATAAGATATACAATCTCGACAGGGTGAGGTTCACTGATTTCATCGACAAGACGGATTTCAGGGAAAAACTCAAAAATGGCGGCATTCCGTCTGTTACAGGCATCTTCCACCTTGGTGCATGCAGTTCGACGACGGAGACAGATGAGGCGTATCTTACCGATAACAATTTCCTGTATACATGTGAAGTTTGCGAGTGGTCCTTGAGAAATGGCGCACGTTTCGTCTACGCCTCGAGCGCTGCGACATATGGTGACGGATTCCTGGGATACTCGGACGGGGACGAAACGTCAAGGAAATTGAAACCTCTCAATCTCTATGGGAAATCCAAGCAGATGTTCGACCTCTGGGCTCTTGAGACCGGAGCGGCGCGCAGAATTGCCGGCTTGAAATATTTCAATGTATATGGTCCCGGGGAGGACCACAAGGACGAGATGCGCTCACTGGTCAACAAAGCCTATGCACAGATTATGAGGGAGGGCAGGATCCGTCTCTTTAAGTCATACCATCCTGATTACCGGGACGGAGAACAGGTGAGGGATTTCATATATGTCGATGATGCGGTCGCGGTGACGTTATTCCTGTATGATCATCCGGAAATATGCGGGATTTTCAACTGCGGGACAGGAAAAGCTCGTACCTGGATTGATCTGTCGAAGGCTATTTTCAGTGCAGTAGGGAAAGAAGCTGACATCGAATTCATAGACATGCCTGAAAACATCCGCAGCAAGTACCAGTACCTTACCCAGGCTGATATGTCCAAGCTTGTAAAAGCCGGATATGCAAATCCTTTCATCGATATTGAGGAGGGAGTCAGCCGCTATGTCCATGATTATCTTGCAAGTAGAGATATATGAGAAATGGCAGGTAATTGAAAGGAGTGCCCATGTTGAGACTTTACTTAAGGAGGGTGCTACTATCTATATAATGGGAATCTTGAAGTCTGCAATCGCCATGATATATTGAAAAATTCTTTTACTTTGTTTATCTATCCAGGGACAATGAAAATGAACTCGAAAATCAGACTGCCTGCTACCGTTGTCCTCGCAGCGTCATTTTTTATCCTGATGTTTGCGCCTTACCTGCATATTGCCGGTGTCGTCTGTCCGCACGGTTCTGGATGTGCAAACTCGTCGATGGAATCAGCAATTCATACTGATGAATGCAGTTCTTCTTTGAAAGAATCTCATGATTCGGAGCAGGTTGCTTCGACCTGTCTGATCTGTCAATTGCTGACCTCATGTTTCTGCTTAAATCAAGTTGAGACAGCCTCCACGGAGAACTACTTTGCTTCCGCTGAAATAATTATCAACGAAGACAGTCCCTTTTGCAAGAGAATAACTACCTCAAATCCCCCGACGGGGCCTCCTGCCGCATAAGCATTATTTCCGCTGAATGTCCGATAAAGACTTTTTCAAAGTCATCAGACACTTCTCTGAAACCATTTGCCCGTTGATCGTTCCCGTGGACTGGAATTCTAAAATGCTTATCTCAATAAAGAACTTAAAAGTAGAATATCGCATTGGAGCCGAGACTCTCACTGTGCTTGATGTTCCAGATTGGAAAGTCGACGAGCATGAACAGCTAGCGATCTCCGGCCCGTCTGGATCCGGCAAATCGACATTGCTAAACGTGATTGCAGGACTTCTGCCGGCGACAAGCGGCTCAATCAATGTCTGCGGATGTGAACTTTCGAAGATGGGCGAAACCGAAAGGGATCATTTCCGTGCAGCCAATATCGCCTACATTTTTCAGACGTTCAACCTGCTCCAGGGATACACGGCACTGGAGAATGTCCTTCTTGGCGCGACTTTTTCTCCTGGTAAGCCTGATCGCGGATACGCGAAGGAGCTTCTCGCACAAGTAGGTCTTGGAAAGCGTTTGAAACACTATCCGTCGGAGATGTCGATAGGAGAACAGCAGAGGGTCGCCATTGCTCGGGCGCTGGTGAAGAAACCCAAACTCATTCTCGCAGACGAACCGACAGGATCTCTCGATCCCTTCCATGCAGGAGAGGTGATCAGGCTTCTGCGCGATGCAAGCAGGGAACACGGTTGCGCCCTGATGACGGTCAGCCATGAGATGGGAATAGTCTCGGGATTCGAGCAGCGCGTGGATTTCCTGAAGCTTAACCGGGCATGCGCCCTGCCAGGAGGGAGACTATGAGCTTCTGGCAGATAGTTATAAAGAGCATCTACCGACATTGGCTTTCGACATCCCTCGCAATATTAAGCATTGCGCTAGGGGTGGCTCTACTGGATTCCGTGGTTTCAATGCGGGAGCAGACGCACAGGAATTTCACACAGGAAGGACTGGGGGTCGATGCCGTGCTTGGACCAAAAGGCTCTCCACTCCAGATTGTCCTAAACGCCCTCTACCACCTTGAGGAGATGCCTGGAAAGATCAAATGGACCTATTACAAGAAGGTTCTGGAAAGCGAAGTTGTAGAGGACGGCATCCCATTTGCAACCGGACATTCATATGCCGGGTTCCGGGTGAACGCCATCGACGATAGGTTCTTCACTTCTTTCGAGTATCTGCCGGAACACCATTTTTCCTTCAGGAATGATGACGGAGGACAGGGGCGCGCAT
>CAZDNQ010000757.1:0-2605 GCA_964506605.1 uncultured Victivallis sp.
AGTTCCTCGACGGGCTCCTCATCATGCTCGACGTCTTCAAGGACACATGCAAACATTACCAGAAACAGGCTGTAGCTCTCGCGAAAAATGCGAAATCCGCAAAAGACAGTAAACGGCACGAGGAGACAGCCAGGATTCTTGAGGCGATAACATTGCGGGCGCCAGAGTCGTTTCGAGAAGCCGTCCAGCTCCTCTGGCTCTATCTCATCATGGGCAGCGGCAAGCATATCGAGCCCGGAAGACTCGACATATTCCTCGGTGATTTCTATGTGAACGACATAGACAAGGGAGTGCTCACCGAAGAAGAGGCAATGGAAACCATCCTCGCTCTCTGGAATGTGATCGACGAGAACGGCGAACCGGCGGTAAGCCGCGTGGTCCTCGGAGGGAAAGGAAGAAGGAACGAAAAGAACGCCGACAGGTTCGCAATGGCCGGACTGGAGGCGACGAGAAGATTTAAGAAGGTCAGGCCTCAGCTCACATTCAGGTTCTATGAGGGACAGGATCCCATACTTTTCTCAAAGGCGCTGGATGTCGTCGGAGAGAACGGCGTGTTCCCGATGCTCTACAACGACGACACGAATATTCCCGGAGCGGCGAAAAGCCTTGATGTTTCCTTGGAAGAAGCCGTGCGTTACCATCCTCTTGGATGCGGGGAGTACATGCTTGCCTGGTGCAGTCCGAGCCTCCTTGACAGCGGATGGAGCGTGCCGAAGTCGCTGCTTGCCGCACTTCATGACGGTTTCTACTGTAATAGGTGTGATGCCGGGCCGCGCACAGGAGCAGTTGAACAATTTCATTCTTTCGACAAGTTTTACGACGCCTACAAGAAGCAGGTCGATTATGCGATGGATATTTCCGCACGCATCTACAAGGGGATTTGCGACGGACACCGGAAACATAATGCATTCCTGTTCGCAAGCCTCCTGAGCGACGACTGCATTGAACGCGGAAAAGCGATGTTCGACGGAGGCATCCGCTACCTCGGAGCCTGCGAGATGGGTCATGGATATACAAATGCCGCTGATTCCCTGACTGCTATCAAGAAGATTGTATATGATGAAAAGAAGATTGCTCTTCCTGAACTCGTGAAGATCCTTGATTCTAATTTCGAGGGGAGGGAAGATATCAGGAAGATGCTCCTCGAGTCTCCGAAGTTCGGCAATGACGACAATGAGGCTGATGTCATGATGGCCGATATGTGGAAATACATCCACAAGTCTGCGAAACTCGCAGGAAAGAAGGCCGGTCTCGACTTCCTGGTCGTGAGCAGCGTCAATCCCGGCGGATACGGGATGGGCAAGGACTGCGGAGCCACCGCCGACGGGCGAAAAAAAGGCGAACCGTTCGCGATAGGGATGGCTCCGACGGCAGGATTCGACAAGAGGGGATTGACGGCGATGTTCAATTCCATAGCGAAAGTGGATCCTGCGCACGGAGGAGCGACGACCAATGTGAAGCTGTCGCGTGAGTTCTTCACTGCGGAACGCGCCAAGATGGAGATGCTCTTCAAGGTGTATTTCAAGAAGGGTGGAATGCAGGCGAACGTCACCGTGGTGAACAAGGACGATCTCCAGGCCGCGCTGAAGGAGCCGGAGAAATATTCGCATGTGATGGTGCGACTCGGCGGATGGTCGGCGCGCTTCATCGACCTCGAGCCGATGATCCAGGAGGAGATAATCAGAAGGACGCTGTATTGATTAAGTAGGTCGGGTTTTAACCCGACAACTGGGCTGTTTGGAATCTTTACTATCCTTTGTAAGCAAAAGAAAAGGGGATAGACGGTTTAAAAACCGTCTTACTTTATGCAAGGACTAGTTTTTGCAATAGAGCGGTGTTCCCTGCACGACGGGCCGGGACTGCGGACGACTGTCTTTTTGAAAGGTTGCCCGCTGCACTGCCACTGGTGCCATAATCCCGAGTCGCAGTCGTCATATCCCGAATTGTATTTCCTCCATGAGAAATGCACTCTCTGCGGGACATGCGTCAAGGCGTGCCCGAAGAAATGCCATTCCCTCAGCGTGAGCGGGCATGACATCAACCGCGTCCTCTGTTCGGCATGCGGATGCTGTGTTTCGGCATGTCCGAACACCGCGCTTGAAATTAAAGGGCGGCAGATGGATGCCGGTGAAGTCATGGACGAAGTCGAGAAGGACCGCGACTTCTATGTGGAGTCCGGAGGAGGCATGACCCTTTCCGGCGGGGAGCCGATGATGCAGTATGAATTCGCTGCGGAGCTTCTTTCCTTGTCGAAAAAAAAAGGATTCCACAACTGCATCGAGACAAGCGGATTCGCGCCGATAGATAGATATATGGAGATCAAGAGCGATGTCGATATATTCCTCTTCGACATCAAGGAGAGCGATCCGGAAAGGCATCTCAAATATACAGGAGTGGACAACAGGCAGATACTTGCAAACCTCTTCAAGCTGGACAAGGACGGATCGAAAATCATCCTTCGATGTCCGATTATTCCGGGTTTGAACGACAGGGAGTCGCATCTCGGGGAAATTGCGAAACTCGCAGGGAAGGTCAAGAATATTCTCGAAATAAACATCATGCCATACCACCCGATGGGAAAAGCGAAGAGCGGAAGGATCGGGAA
>CAZDNQ010000758.1:0-2602 GCA_964506605.1 uncultured Victivallis sp.
ACTCTCATCTCCCGTACGCACACCCGCCTGAGTTTCGAGAACGGAAGCTGGTTCATAGAGGATCTGAACAGCACGAATGGCACCTGGATGGTCGGGCAGAAGGTAAGCGCCAAGGCGCTGCTTCCGGCAAAGACCTCGGTGAGGGTGGGAAACACCATATTCGAGCTCTACAACCTATATACCGCCCGTGACGAGACGCAGTCGTTCTCGATACCGTTCGTGTCCTACAGGATCCAGCCGGAAACTCTGGCGTCCACGTCCGGCTCGAAGCCGGTAATGCCCGTGCAGGTCGATCCGATGAGGATAGCGCACGAGGAGAACAAGCGCCTTTCGGCGATATACAAGTTCCAGAACCTCATTGCTTCGATATTCAACGAACGCGAATTGTGCCCGAGGATCCTCAGCGCCATAAATACGATAATCCATTCCGATACGTCCTACCTGCTTGTCTATAACCTGAACAGCGGCAATTTCGAGCCGGTCGCCGGAAGGGCCGGCGATTCCCCGATGGAACCTGTTGACTCGAGTACAATCAAGAAGGTGATCGTGGAGTTCGTGAAGGAGAACAGGGAGGCTGTCCTTTCAACAAACTCCGACAAGGCGAAGAGCAAGGTCGCGCTCGGAGGCTCCGTCCCAAGGGTAGAGCATACCATGTGTGTCCCCATGCTTGGGAAACAGCAACTCAATGGAATGATTTATCTGAACATGGCCCATGAGAAGGAACAGTACACCGAGGATGATCTGAAACTTCTGACCGTCATAGGTCATACCGCAGGAATGGCGCTGGAGAACAGCAGGCTGATCGAATTCAACCTCAGGAACGAAAGACTTGTCGCCACAGGTACGACCGCCGCACATCTCTCCCACTACATCAAGAACATTCTGGCCGGCCTCGATGGAAGTCTGAGCCTTCTGAAGATGGGCATAGACGAGAAGGATTTCGGCCTCGCAAACGAGTCGCTCCATATCCTCGCGAAAAACCATAGGCGCCTCGGAAACCTTGTCCTCGACCTCCTGAACCTCACAAGCGAGCAGAAGCTCAACATGAAGATACAGGATCTCAAGCCCATACTTGATGATGCCTATGAACTTCTCGAACCACAGCTCAAGCAGGACGGTATCACGCTGTCCTTTACCAAGGAGATGAAGGAGCTTCCGCTGATCGCCGAAGTTGACGCCAAGGGATTGCACCGAATCCTCCTCAACCTGATCCTCAACGCCGAACATGCGATCCAGGAGAAGAGGGAGACCCTCGACCAGAAGGATGTCGGGAACATCACCGTCAGTGCTTCGTTCACGCAGGACAAGGAATTCATCGTTTTCACGGTCACTGATGACGGCATGGGCATCAAGCCGGAGACCGCGGACAAGCTCTTCGAGATGTTCGTCTCCTCCAAGGGCGCCGGCGGCACAGGGCTGGGCCTGACTGTCACCAAGAGGATTGTCGAGGGTCATGGCGGTACAATCTTTGCGACCGGCGAAGAGGGCAAGGGCTGCACTATGACGTTCACCATACCTGTCAGCCACAACGACGCCAGTACTTCCACACGTTCCATCAACAGGAACATATTCAAGTCGGCAGGCGGGGCGTCAGCTCCAGCCGCCGCCCCCGCAGTTGTCGCCGGAGCGCGAGCCCCTGGAGCATCAACATCGGCCGTTCCCCCGGTAATACCCAAATCTCCGCTGGCCTGAAGACCGCGGATTTCCTATGCGCGGCTTCAGCCTGGCAATCCATTCCTATTTGAGTTTCGCCCTGTATATCTTCTGGTACCCGCAGTCGGATTCCATTTCGAATGATACGATGTTGAATCGTTTGGCGATGGATGACATCTCTTCTGGGCTTCTTGAAACCACATATGCGAAATTGTCATCGCCCAGGGAGTCCACCTTCTTCCTAGGCATGTCGCAGAGCCAGAAACTGTCGTCGACCTTGAGGAGCCTTCCATAGAAGATTACCGACGGATAGTCGGCTGCAAAATCAACAAATGCCCTGTGCCCTGACTTGCTTGAATCCGAAAGCTCGATGCATTTCCTGACGGTCTCAACAGGCCGGAATTCCGGGCGCATGAAATAAGGCTTGAAGAAATCATCCTGTCCGCCTCTGGAAAGATTGTCTGAAAGCTGCATGGAAAAGTTTGAAATTGCGATGGAGCATGAAATGCAGGCGGCTATAAGGCCTGGCAGCGCCGCTCCTGAATATTTGGAATCCAGACGGCTGAGCAGCGGCGCGGCTCCTGTGCAAAGGATGAACATCCAGACGGGCCATAGGCAGAAAAACGCCCTCGGGAACGGGGAGGGGGACTTCACAAGGAAGATTATCAGAGGAATCACGAAGATAATTGCAACTGCAATTCGTCCCTGCGAGGACAGCTTCTCCCGCGTCTTAAACGTCGATGCCGCGGCCAGGACCGCCAGTGGAAGGAAGGATAGGCAGAATGCGCTGTAGAAATGGATGGATGCAGTGATTCCGCCTGACCATCCTTCTGCAAGAGACAGCGCCTTCAGGAGCTTGCCGGATATCGGGAGGTAGAAGAGCAGGAAGGCTGCGACAGGGATTATCGCCAGGTAGATTGTCCTGTCCTTCAGGAGAATCCTTGGATTG